>NZ_BOCG01000262.1 GCF_016587775.1 Lactobacillus nasalidis
GCCTGCTTGTCGGCAACTTTCTTGGGTCGTTTGTCAAAGCCGAGGCGGCGGAAACCGGCCGCGATGGATCCTGAAGTTACCAGGACCAGCTTGTAGCCGGCCTGGTGCAGCTGAGCCAGCTGCCGGGTAATTTTCTTGATCTTCTCTGGATCCAGGTCGCCGGCCGGGCTGGTCAGCGAGGAGGTCCCTACTTTAAAAACGATCAGGTTCTCTTTCATTCTTAACTTCCTTAATAATTTTAGACTATGTAAATCATACCATCTTTTGCTGACAAACAGAAAAAATAGCAACAAAAAAGGCCAGTCAGGAACTGACTGGCCAACTACTAATTTCTGTACTTATTTGCTGAATGCAGAGTCATCTTTATAGGATTTGGCGGTGATTCTTGGAATAATCAAAGAGAACAGCAAGCCAAAGACGGCACCAACAATCAGTAAGGTAACAGGATTATAGCTACTCTGGGTCAGAGGGGCTCCGATGAAGCCGATGATGAAGGTGAAAATCATCGCCCAGACGATGCAAACAATATAACGTCCCATATTATCTTCCTTCTTTCGCTATGCATTTTAACAGAATCACCGAGCAAATTCAATTGGTCAAGAGCCGACTTTGCTATAATAAAAAAATAAGCACAAACGTTGAAAGGCAGGGCGATTAGGGTGAAACTGGCAGCATTACAAACAATTTCGGCAAATACGATCCTGGCCAGCCCGCTGAAGGTGAGTGACCTGGTTGAGGCGGCCAAAGACCGCGGCTATGAGGCCGTAGCCCTCACCGACGTCAACGTCACCTTTGGCCTGGCAGAATTTTATCAAGCGGCCATCAAGCAGGGAATCAAGCCGCTTTTGGGCCTGCAGGGCCGTTTTCAGGGACTGGAGCTGACGGAAGGGGCTTTTGACCTGATTTTTTTGGCAAACAACCAGCAGGGCTACCAGTCCTTGATGCGGCTATCGAGTTTTTTGAACATTGCATCCCAGGACCTGCAGGGGCCGCCCCCGCCGCTGGCAGACATGCCAGAAGCAGCCGGGCTGACGGTCATCGTTCCGGCCGGCTCAAACAGCGAGCTGCGCCAGCTCTACCAAGACGGGGCAGATGGAGCGGCCTATCTGGAAAAGCTGCGCCGCCAGCTTTCTGGAGCTGCCGGACTTTATCTGGGAGTATATCCGGCAGAAGCGGCCCGGGAATACGACGGCTTTGTCAGCGCCTTGGCCAAGCAGGCGGCTTTGCCCCTGGCAGCAGTTGAGGACGTGCGCTACCTAAATCCGGGTGACCAGTTCTTGTGCCAGGTTCTGCGGGCCGTCAAAGAGAGACGTACCTTCAGTGAAAGCGAATTGGCCATGATGGCCCAGGGCCAAGGATCGCACTGGCTGCGGCCGGCCACGGCGGTGGAAGCCGCCTGCCGGGAAATGGGCCTGAGTGAAGCGCTGGAAAACAGCTGGAAGATCGCGGAAAAATGCTCAGCTGAGATTCCTTTTGCCAAGCCGCAGGTGCCGGTTTTCCCGCAAGACAGCGGCTTGAGTTCAGCGGAATATCTTGAAAAGCTGGCTTATGCCGGCTTAAAGCAGCGAGTTGGCCGCCAGCCGGCTTATGAGGCCCGGCTGAAAAAGGAATTGGCGGTCATCAATGAAATGGGCTTTGCCGACTACTTTCTGATTGTCGGCGACATCGTAGCTTACTGCCGCGGCCGCGGCGCCCTGGTCGGGCCAGGACGTGGGTCGGCGGCCGGGTCCTTGGTGGCATATGCTCTGGGAATCACGCAGATCGACCCGCTGAAG
>NZ_BOCG01000263.1 GCF_016587775.1 Lactobacillus nasalidis
GCTCTTATGCCGGCGACGGCATCGGGGCCATGACGACCGCCACTGGCGAGCTGGCCATTCAGACCAGCAACTACGGCTACCAGGAAGTGCTGACCGATCCGACCAATGCCGGCAAAATCATTGTTTTTACCACGCCGATGATCGGCAGCAACGGCATCAACGCAGTGGACTATGAAAGCATCCAGCCCAGCGTGCGGGGCGTGATCGCCAATGACGTTGCCTTAAACATTACCGATAATGACACCTTCCAGTCGCTGGGCGACTTTTTGAAGGAGAAGGGAGTGCCGGCAATTTTCAACGTCGACACGCGTGCTCTGGTCAAGAAGCTGCAGAGCCTGGGACCCTTGAAGGCCTCGATCATGGACACCAATGACGCGCATGCCTTTGACCAGATCAGGGCCCTGGTCCTGCCTAAAAACAAGAGCTCCCTGGTTTCGACCAAAAACGCCTATGCTGCCCCGAACGTTGGCAAAACGATCGCGATTATCGACCTGGGGCTCAAGCACTCGATGCTGCGGGAGCTTTCTTTAAGGCAGGTCAATGCCAATGTCCTGCCTTATAACGCGACGGTTCGCGATATAAGGAGCCTGCGGCCTGACGGGATCATCATTTCCAACGGCCCCAGCCAGGCCAAGGAGGTTCTGCCGTATTTGCGCGAGATCCTGGATGAATATCTGGGCAAGCTGCCGATCTTGGGCGTTGGCCTGGGCTTTTTGGCCATTTCTTCCTATCTGGACCTGAGCCTGGTGGACCTGCCGCAGTATCAAAATGGCACCAACTTCCCGGTGATCAGCCAGACCAGCGGCGAAATCTGGCAGACGGCCATGAACATCGGCCAACTGGTTCTGCCCGACGACACGGCCATGACCTTCAATGAAGAATATTTCGACCTGCACAATGAACTCCTGGCCGGCTTCAGCAATGACAAAATGCAGCTTCTGGCCGTAGCCTTCAACCCTGAAGGCGCGCCGGGAACGGCTGACGCCCAGGTGATTTTTGACGACTTTTTGAAACTGGTGAAATAATGCCCCGTGAGAATGATTTGAACAAAATTCTGATTATCGGTGCCGGTTCAGCCTTGGTTGGCAACGTGGCCAACACCGACTTGCTGACTAAAAACGCGATTGAGGCCCTGCTGGAAGAAAACATCCAGGTAGTGCTGGTCAATCCGAATCCGGCCAGCGTGTCAACCGACCCCTTGCCAGGGCTGACGGTCTATCTGGAACCGATGACGCTGGACTTTTTAAAACGGATTTTGCGCATGGAAGAGCCCGACGCGATCATGACTGCTTTTGGGTCTTTGATGGCCCTGGACGTGACCAAAAAGCTGCAGGCTGACGGAATCCTGCATCAGATGGGAATCCGGCTTTTGACGATCAACGAGAAGAGCATTTCCATGTCCAATCCCCAGAAGCGGACCCGCTTTTTGGAAAACCACCAGCTGCCAATCGGGCAGACCTGGTTTCTGGACAATTTGGGCCTGAAGTATGATGAGCACCTGCAAGAGCAGCTGGACAACAAGCTGTCTTTCCCGATCCTGCTGACCAAAAAATATTATTTTGAGCGGGACAAGCACATCAGCTTCAAGAGCAGCCGGGACCTGGCCCAGTACCTGCGCCAGGAGAGCCAGGACCATGACTTCCGCCCGGGCAGCTACCGGATGACCGAAGACCTGTCCAATTGGGAAGAAGTCATCCTGGACCTGCTGCGCGATGAAGACGGCAACCTCTGCTTCGTCGGGGCTACCGGTTCCCTGGAGCCGGTGGGGATTGATTCCGGCGACTCAGTCTTGATCAAGCCCTTGCTGACGATGAACAACGACCAGATTCAAGTTTTGCGGGCGCAAGCGGCCAAGATTGCCGCCGAGCTGCAGCTGGTTGGCTTTTTGAGCGTCCACTTTGCCGTCAGCCACCGGAAAACGGAAATGGTCTACAAGTTGCTGGCCGTCAAGCCGCGTTTGACCAGAACGGCCGTTTTGGACCAGAAGACCAGCCTGTATTCAATCGGCTACGTCCTGGCCAAGCTGGCCATTGGCCTGCGGCTGAGCGAAGTGACGGATCCGGCAACCGGCCTGTGCGCGGCGATTGAACCAGTTTCAGATGCCGTCAGCATCAAGATCCCCTATTGGTCTTTTGCCAAGACGGGCTACAACCACTACCAGCTGGGCAAGCACACCCAGTCAACCGGGGAAGCCGTCGGGATCGGCCGGAACTTTGAGAGCGCCTTTTTCAAGGCACTGATTTCCAGCAACGATCTGGAGGTCATGTGGTCAGCCTTTGTGGCTGAGCGGGGCAAGAGCGATGAAGTGATTCTGGAGGACCTGTGCCATCCTAACGAAATGCACTTGGTGCAGCTGCTGGCTGCTTTAAGCCAAGGCATTGACTACCAGGCCTTAAGCAGCGTCTTCAACATTCATCCGGTCTACTACCAGAAGCTGAGATACCTGGTCAAGATCGGCCATGACATCGCCCATGCCAAGGACCTGGACCATGACCTGCTGCTCAAGGCCAAGATCCGGGGCTTCTCCAGCGACCTGCTGGCCAAACTGACCAACATGGACGTTCACGACATTTTTCCCCTGCTTAACGAGAAGGACGTCCGGCCCTCGTTTTCGGCAATCGATGACAGCGCCGGCGTCTACCCGGCCAAAGTCAAGGTTTATTACCAAAGCTACGGGGTGGAAAGTGAACTGAAACTGAGCCCGGAAACAAAGAAAAAGGTGCTTGTTTTGGGGATGCCGCCTTTCCAAGTCTCGGTAACCAGCGAGTTTGACTACATGCTCTATCATGCCTTGTCCGCCTTGAAGGCCGAGGGCTACGAGACGGTCTTGTTGTCAAACAACGCCGAATCGGCATCGATGGACTACCGTCTGGCTGACCGGGTCTACTTTGAACCGATCAACCTGGACAGCATCATTACGATCTGCGAAGAAGAGGGGATTACGGACGTCGTCACCCAGTTTTCGGGCAAACAGGTTTCAGCCTTGCGCCTGCCGCTGATGAGCCACGGACTGAGGATTTTCGGCCAGCATGAAATTAACCGCCTGCTGCCGATCAGCCATCTGGACACTTCCAAAATTTCCGACGTCAAGCGGGTGCCGTATCTGGCGACCAGCGACTACCAGGCAGTACTGGCCTTTGTGGCCCAGGTTGGCTACCCGGTTTTGGTTGGCGGCTACCACAAGAAGAGCAAGCAAAAGTCGGCTGTTGTTTACGATCAGCCGGCCCTGGAAAAGTATTTCCGGGAGAACCAGGTGGACGACTACACGATCTCCCAGTTCATCTCGGGAATGAAGTACGAGATCACGGCGATTACCGACGGGCAGGACGTGACCATCCCGGGAATCGTGGAGCACTTAGAGCAGTCAGGCTCGCATGCTTCAGATTCAATCGCGGTTTTCGGCCCCCAGTACCTGTCCAAAGAACACGCGGAAAAGCTCAAGCAGGAGACCATCCGCCTTATCCGGAGCTTCAAGATCCGCGGGATTTTCAACCTGCACTTTTTGATCAAGGGCGCCGAGATCTACCTGCTGCAGATCAAGACTTACGCGGGTCACAACCTGGCCTTTTTGTCCAAGTCCATGAAAAAAGACCTGGTCGAGTACGCGGTCAAGGTGTTGGCAGGACATGAGATCAAAGAGCTGGGCTGCCCCAACGAAGTTTGGCCGGTTGATGAGTTTATTCACGTCAAGATGCCGGTCTTCTCCTACCTCAACTACAGTTCAGACAATACCTTCGACTCACGGATGAAGTCGTCTGATGCCGTAATGGGCCGCGATAGCCGCCTGGCCAAGGCCCTGTACAAGGGCTATGAAGCCAGTGACCTGCACATACCGAGCTATGGCACGATCTTTTTCTCAGTCAGCGACGAGGAAAAGCAGGAGGTAGCCAATCTGGCCAAGCGTTTCGCGCGCCTGGGCTTCAAGATCACGGCCACCGAAGGGACTGCCAATATTTTGGCTGAAGCCGGTATTACGACCGGGGTGATTGCCAAGATCCAGGAAGGTTCGCGGAATCTTTTGGAAAGAATCCGCACTCACCGGATCGTGATGGTCGTCAACGTCGTCAACCTCTCCGACTCGGCAGTCGAAGACTCCATCAAGATCAAGGACCAGGCTCTGAACACGCACATTCCGGTCTTTTCAAGCCTGGAAACCGTGCAGCTGATCCTTGATGTTCTGGAATCGCTGGCGCTGACTACCCAGCCAATTTAAAAGATGATATACTCAAATCATAAGTTTTTAATTTAAATCAAATTTTACTCGCTAGCAGGAGGCACGCGATGAGAGCAATTTTGACAACCGTTGGTCAGGACAAAACTGGGATTATTGCCGGCGTAAGCAGCTTTTTGGCTGAAAAAGACATCAATATTCTGGACTTGTCCCAGACGATCATGAACGGCTACTTTACGATGATGATGGTCGTTGACGTCAATGACGAGGCAAACTTTGCAGAGCTGAGCACGGACCTTACGGAACTGGGCAAGCACCTGGGCGTTGAAATCAACATCCGCAATGAAAAGATGTACGCGGCCATGCATGAATTAAGCGGAGGTCTGGAATAATGGACTTACGGCGGATTATGGAAACGGTCAATATGATCGACAACGAAAACCTGGACCTGCGGACAACGACGATGGGGATTTCGCTTTTGGACTGTATTGACTCAGACAGTGACCGGGCCTGCCAGAAGATCTACGACAAGATCACCAGCAAGGCTGAAAACCTGGTCAAGGTGGCCAGAGAGCTGGAAACCGAATACGGGATTCCGATCGCCAACAAGCGGATCACGGTCACCCCGATTTCTCTGATCGCCGCCGCATCCGGCGACAGCGACTACGTCAAGTACGCGGTCACTTTGGACAAGGCAGCTAAGGCTGTCGGCGTTGACCTTATTGGCGGCTTCTCGGCTTTGGTCCACAAGGGTTACCAAAACGGCGACCGGGTGCTGATCAAGTCGATTCCAGCCGCCTTAAAGG
>NZ_BOCG01000264.1 GCF_016587775.1 Lactobacillus nasalidis
GTCGACCAGGGCAGTCGAGTCGGCCGAACAGATGAAGACCGGGACGCCGGATTTGGTGGCCATATCGGCAGCCTTGATCTTGGTTGCCATGCCGCCAGTGCCGTTGCTTGAACCAGCCCCGCCGGCCATGTCGAAGATCTTCGGCGTGATGTCATTGATGACGGGAATCGGCCGGGCATCCGGATTCTTGCGGGGGTTGTCGCTGTAAAGGCCGGGCACGTCGGTCAGCAGCACCAGCAGGTCAGCCTTCAGCAGGGATGCCACCTGGGCTGAAAGGGTGTCATTGTCGCCAACCTTCAGTTCATCGATCGCGATCGTGTCGTTTTCGTTGATGATCGGGATGACGCGCCGGTTCAGCAGCACGTTCAAGGCCGTCTGGGCGTTTTGGTAGCGGCGCTGGTCGGCAAAGTCGTCTTGAGTGAGCAGGATCTGCGCTGAGACAACACCCTGAGCCAGCAGGCTGCGGGTGTATTCCTCGATCAGCAGTCCCTGGCCGACGGCCGCGGCGGCCTGCTTGTCGGCAACTTTCTTGGGTCGTTTGTCAAAGCCGAGGCGGCGGAAACCGGCCGCGATGGATCCTGAAGTTACCAGGACCAGCTTGTAGCCGGCCTGGTGCAGCTGAGCCA
>NZ_BOCG01000265.1 GCF_016587775.1 Lactobacillus nasalidis
TGCTGGTGTTCCCGCCCAGGACTTCGTTCTTTTCAAAGACCGCAACGCTGGCCCCCAATTCATGAGCCTGCAGAGCAGCTGACAGGCCGGTGCCGCCGGCACCGATGACTACCAGGTCGTAGCTCGGGTTAACTAGATCAATTGGACTGGACTTAAATACATATTTTGCCATGTTAATTCCTCTACTCAATCATTAATTACTTACCTCCACATTATAAACCATTTTTTAACTTTTTAAAATTGAAAAGGTTATTTTTTAAAAATGTAAATTTGCCTTTCTCTTTCCAAAAAAGAAAAAGAACCCACTGCCTTGCAGTGGATTCTTTGCAAAAACTCTTACCGGTGCTGGTGGTTCAGCTTCTTGGCCAAAAAGTCGCCGACAACCTGCACGATAAAGATCATGATGACAACTAGGACCGTTGCCAGGAAGGTGACGTCGTTGGCAAAGTCGCGGTAGCCGTACTGGATGGCCGTAGTACCCAGACCGCCGGCCCCGACTGCCCCGGCCATCGCCGTCAAGCCGATCAGGCTGATCACGGAGACAGTTGACACCCGGATGATTTCTGAACGGGTTTCTTTGAGGTACACATCGAAAATGATGTCCCAATTGCTGGCCCCCAGGCTTTGAGCCGCTTCAACCTTGCCCGGGTCCAAGCTTTCCAGGGCTACCTGCACCTGACGGGCGTAGAAGGGGAAGATCCCCAGCGTCAGCGGCACCAAAGCAGCCGTGTCACCGATTTCCGTGCCCACGATCAAGCGGGTCAGCGGTGAAATGAAAGCCAGCAGGATGATGAACGGGATTGCCCGCAGAACTGAGATCAGCTTGTCGCAGAAGTTGAACCAGAACTTGTTTTCCAGAATCCCGCCTGGTTCGGTCAAGACCAGAACGACACCGAAGAAGAGCCCCAGGATGCCGCCGAAGATTGATGGCCAGAAGGTCATGTAAATGATCTGCAGAATGGAAGTGCCCCAGCCGGTGTCTCCACTCCAGCCCAGGTTGTAGATGTTTGGAAAAGTTTGCGCGATCCAATGAACCAAAGCATTAATCATAAGCGGTTCCCTCTTTCGTCTAATTCAGTTACCGTGACGCCCTGCTCGTTCAAGAACTTCAAGGTTGCCTCCTGCTGGCTGGCATCCCCTTTGACGGTGATCAGGAGCGTCCCTACCGGCTCATCAGCCAGCACTTCGACGTTGCCGTACAGCATCGACGCTTCCACGCCGACTTCCCGGTAAAGCTCGATGATGATCGACTTGGCCACGTTGTTGAGGCTGTAGACGAGCTGGTAAAGAGACTCGTCTTCGCCCAGGCTGATGTCCAGGCTCTTTAAAGTATCAACGACTGCCAGGGAGCCGCCGACAAACTTCTGCGTCAGTTCCGCCTGCGGGTGCAGGAAGACGTCGCGAAGGTTGCCGTTTTCCACGACGCGGCCGTTTTCCATCACGGCCACCTTGTTGGCGATCTTCTTGACGGCATCCATTTCGTGGGTGATCAACACGATCGTCAGCCCCAGCTCCCGGTTCAGCTTCTTGAGCAGGTCCAGGATCTGGATGGTCGTTTGCGGGTCCAAGGCACTGGTAGCTTCATCTGACAAAAGAATTTCCGGATCGTTGGCCAGCGCTCTGGCAATTGCCACCCGCTGCTGCTGACCGCCGGACAGCTGGGCCGGGTAGGCGTTGGCCTTGTCTTCCAGGTCGACCAGCTTGAGAAGCTTCAGGCATTTTTCTTCCAGTTCATCGTCGGAGAGGTCTGAGTGCTTGAGGGCAAAGGCAATGTTTTCAATAACCGTGGTTTCGTTGAGCAGGTTGAACTGCTGGAAAATCATTCCGATCTTGCGGCGGCGGGCCTGCAAGTCCTTGCCGCTGATTACCTGCTTGCCGTCCTTGACGAAATCGACCCCTTCAACCACGACATCCCCGGCCGTTGGCTTTTGCAAAAGGTTGATGGTTCTAACCAGCGTGGATTTCCCCGCTCCTGAGAAGCCGACGATACCGTAGATGTCGCCCTTCTCGACGTGCAGGGTGACGTCCTGGACGGCCTGCACGTCGGCAGCCTTTTTACGCTTAAAAGTCACATTGACGTGATCCAGTTGAATAATGCTCATATTGATTGAAGCTTCTTTCTAGGTTAAAAAATCTTAGAACTTGGCATCCCAAGCAGCAACTTGCTTACTGCCGTAGTACTTCTTGTAGAGCTGCTTGGTCTTGGCGGTTTGGTAAGCCTTTACGACTTCCTTGTAAGCCTTCTTGTTCTTGTCCTTCTTGCGGGCAACGATGACGTTGATCCATTGGTAGGAGTCCTTGTTGATCGGTTCAACGTAGATGGTCTGCTTGTCGCCCAGGCCGGCAGGGTTGGCGTAGTCGTTGTTGACTACCGCTGCGTCAACTGACTTCAGCACTCTGGCTGCCTGTTCAGCGGCAACTTCCTTAATCTTGAAGCCCTTCGGGTTGCTCTTGATGTCAGCAACCGTGTAAAGCTTGGTTGCGCTGGTCCCCTTCAGAGTGATCAAACCGGCGTTCTTCAGCACCAGCAGGGCCCGGGCTTCGTTGGTGGCGTCGTTTGGAATGGCAATCGTCGCACCCTTTGGCAGGGACTTCAGTGACTTGTACTTAAGTGAGTACAGGCGGATCGGTGCGATGTAGGTTCTGCCGATGGCTACCAGGTTTCCCTTGTTGGACTTGTTCCAGTTGTTCAGGAAGTTGTAGTGCTGGAAGGCGTTCAAGTCCAGGTCCCCAGACTTCAAAGCACTGTTTGGCTGGTTGTAGTCTGAGAAGTTCTTGGTCTTGACGATGATGCCGTACTTCTTCTTGGCGGTAGCGGCCACGCTCTTCCAGATGGCACGTTCAGCCTTGGTTGCCCCGACAGTCCCGACGGTCACCGTGACAGTCTTGGCACTTTGCTGGCTGCCCTTTCTGCCGAAAGAGAAAAAGCCGATGACTGCAATGACAACAACCGCAATTACCGCGATAATGATGTTTCTTTGTTTCTTTTTTCTCATGATTAATACCTCCAGAAACACAGCAGAAATCTCGAAAAGCCGGCAGCCTTTTTCAGACTGAAAAGAAAAAGCGCCCGCCCTTCATAAAGGACGAACGCTCGTGATACCACCTTTAGTTCATTCATTACTTGCGTAACAAATCTCACCAACTGTCTCCCCTGGCGGGAAACAGCTTGCTTGTTTAACGAGAGCAACCCCGGCAGCGGCTAAATATCACCGCTGCATATCATTCCAAGCCCATGTTCACTGGAACTCTCCTAGCGGCTTTCACCAACTGCCGCTTCTCTGTAAAGGATCATCACCCAGCTACTCTGCTTTTCGAGATAACTTTTCTTAACTTGATGTTTTTAATTTATCATTATTTTTTAACCAGGTCAAGGCTTTTTGGCATTTTTCTAAAAAAAGCGTTAAAGTTCGTCCCGGTCCTTGCCGTAAGCTGCTAAAAGATCCCGCAGTCGGGCATCCTTGCCCTTTTCCGTTAAGACCGTGCTTACCTCCTTGATCCCGTCGCAAACGCGCGACATGATTCTGAAGAGCGTCATCCCGGCAAAAAAGAGCACTGCTACCGTAAAGACGGCTCTGCCAGAGAGCGGACTGAGCTTGAAGAAGCCCGGGATAAAGACGATCGACAAGATGATGCAGACCACCGACAGGGCGATGACGCCCAGCTTGTACTTGTTGAGCGGCCGCGAAATCCAGAAAAGCACCATCAGCCCCACCAGAACCAGCAAGGCCGTTGAAGCCGTGGCCACTTCCTTGGAACCGATGTTGGTAAACCTGTCGGTCAAAACCAGGATGCTGACGGCCAGCCAGTCGGTAATCCCCCCGGGGATTGACTTGGCCAGGATGTTGACGGTAAAGTTGCCGCGGATCCGGGAATGGTTCTTTTCCAAAGCCAGCAAAAAGGACGGCAAACCGATCGTGAAGCCGGAGATCAAGGTGATCTGCGCCGGCTTGATCGGATAATTGAGCGTCAGAATCAATGAGAAGACCGCCATCAGCAAGGAGAAGATGTTCTTGACCAGGAACAGGCCTGCCGAGCGCTCGATGTTGTTGACCACTTGCCGGCCTTCATTGACCACCTGCGGCATCTTGGCAAAATTGGAATCGAGCAAAACGACCTGTGAGGCCTGAACGGCCGCGCTGTTGCCGGAAGCCATGGCGATGCTGCAGTCGGCTTCTTTCATGGCCAGAATGTCGTTGACCCCGTCGCCAGTCATCGCCACGGTCTTGCCGTTTTTCTGCAGGGCCTGGACGAACTCCTTCTTCTGTTCAGGCTTCACCCGGCCGAAAACATTGTATTCCGCCATGGCCTGCTGGTAGTCTTCCGGCTTGAGGGTCTGGGCATCAACGTACTTTTCCGCCCCGGCAATACCGGCCTGGCCGGCCACGCGGGAGACGGTCACCGGATTGTCGCCGGAAATGACCTTGATTTCCACCCCCTGCTTGGCAAAGTATTCAAAAGTATACTTGGCTTCCTTGCGGATCGGGTTGGACAAGAGGACGTAGCCCAGAACTTCGACTTCCTGGGTCAGCGGCTCTTTTTCATCGGCCAGTTCACCCGGGTACTTGGCAAAGGCTAGAACCCGGTAGCCTTCTTCAGGATAGCGGGCAAATTCAGCCTGGCAGTCCGCCAGCTGGCCGCGCAGGATCATTTCCGGGGCGCCCAAGAGCAGGCTGTAGTCGTCAAAAACCGCGCCGCTGTACTTGTTTACCGAAGTAAAGGGAATGATCCGCTTGGCCGCTTCCTGGGCCGCTTCCTGGCCAAACTTCTGGCTCAAGGCCTCCGCGGTGATATTGTCGACCGGCATGTTGGAAACATAAGCCGCCAGCCGCTCCTCTACGTCATTTCCCGGGTAATTTTTGGCCGGAACCACCCGCTCGACGGCCATTTTCGGCTCAGTGATCGTCCCGGTCTTGTCAACACACAAGACGTTGACTCTGGCCAGGGTTTCCACGCTCTTCATATCATGCAGCATCACCTGGTTGCGGGCCAGGCGCATGGCGGCCAGGGCCAAAGCGACCGTGGTCAGCAAATAGAGCCCTTCGGGAATCATCCCGATAATGGCCGCTTCCATTGAGCTGATCGACTCGGCGAAAGACTGGTGGTTCAAAAAATATGCCTGGGCAAACAAGGCCACGCCCATTGGGATAATGATAATCCCCACCCATTTGATCAGGCGGTTGATGGCCCGGATCATTTTGGACTCTTCACCGTCGCCCATGGCCTTGGCTTCAGCGGTCAGCTTGGCAATGTAAGACTCGCTGCCCACTTTGACCAGCTGGGCCAGGACTTCGCCGGAAACCACGAAAGAGCCTGAAAGCAGCTCATCGCCTGCCTTTTTGGCAATTTCGTCGCTTTCCCCGGTCAAAAGGGCTTCGTTGACCCGGACTTGCCCGTCTTCCACCCTTGCGTCAGCCGGGATCTGGTCACCGGCCTTCAGCAAGACCAGGTCGCCTTCAACCAGCTGGTCTACCGGCACCTGCCGCCTTTTGCCGGCGCGCAGGGTCAGCACCGTCGTCTGATTCAGGACCTGCAGCTTGCTTAAAACTGATTTGGCGCGGATTTCCTGTACGATCCCCACGATCGTGTTCAAAATGATGACCGGCAAAAAAGTCATGTCCCGGAAATCGCCGGCAATCAAGAGCAGCACCGTCAGCGCCAGGAAAATAAAGTTGAAGTAGGTAAAAGTATTTTCGACGATGATCTGCCGGTTGCTCTTGAATTCATCGTCAATTGCGACATTGACCTTGCCGGCGGCTGTTTTCCGAGCTACTTCATCCTCGGTCAGCCCCGTTTGCAAATTTGTTTTCATGACATCACACATCTCGCTTTTAGATTATTCTTGCCCTTCAGCCTTTCCGCAGCCAGGTTTCAAAATCGTAGTCGTACTTGTTGCGGTCATCGGCTTGCCGGCAGTCTTGGTCAACCAGTTCAAAATCGTCCCAGGCGATTTCCGACATGTAAGTGTCAGCTGGAAAAGTCGCTTTGATCCGCGTCACTTCCAGCTTGTCGACCCGGTCGGCCAGCATGGCAAACAAGCTGGCGCCGCCGATCACGCAAACTTCCCCGGTCTGCTCAGCCAGCCAGGAATCCAGCGCTTCCTCGCTGGTCAAGAGCAGCACCTCTTTTGGCAGATCCAGTTGCTGATGCGACAAAACCACGTGCTGGCGGCCTGGCAGCAGACCCGGCAGGGACTCGAAAGTCTTCCGCCCCATCAGCATCGGCCGGCCCATTGTTTTCTCTTTAAAATGCTTCAAATCAGCCGGCAGCTGCCAAGGCAGATGTCCTTGAAAGCCGATGC
>NZ_BOCG01000266.1 GCF_016587775.1 Lactobacillus nasalidis
ATCACCGGTATTCCGATATCCCAACAAGGGGGTAACCGCATTGACCAGCGCAGGTACCGAAGCACCACTCTTGCAACTTCATGGAAAGGCTCTCGCCAATCCTCGGGTACAGCCAACCCGCATGACTAAGGCCAAGGCCTTAGCCATTAACTCTCCTTTCTTTAAAATTTATAGCGCATGATTTAATTCTGGATGCTCAACCAGCGCTAGAAGGCTAAGCATCGCATTCTTGTCCCGATCT
>NZ_BOCG01000267.1 GCF_016587775.1 Lactobacillus nasalidis
GGGGAATCTTAGTCCGGTGACCAGACCCGGCTCCCAGAAAGCGGCCAGCTGCCGCTGGATCCCCGATGGTCGCCGACAGGCCGACGCGCCGCGGCTTGACGTCTGCCAGCCGGTTCAAGCGCTCCAGAAGACAGAAGGTCTGCCCTCCCCGGTCGCTTCTCAAAAAAGAGTGCAGCTCATCGATGACCACGTAGCGCAGGTCCCCAAACAGGCGCGGAATGTCGGCATGCTTGTTGATCAAAAGGGACTCCAGAGATTCAGGCGTGATCTGCAAAACGCCGCGCGGCTTTTTGAACATGCGCCGCTTCTGGCTGGCCGCAACGTCGCCGTGGTAGCGCCAGACTGGTATGTCGCTTTCTTCGCAGATGTCGCGCAAGCGGTCATACTGGTCATTGATCAAGGCCTTCAGCGGCGCGATGTAGAGGCAGGCGATCGAGTCAGCCGGATTTTCCGCCAGGTCCGTCAAGATTGGAAAAAAGGCTGCTTCCGTTTTCCCGGAAGCAGTCGAAGCAGATAAAAGCAGGTTGTCGCTGCTGTTGAATATAACGTCGGCCGCTGCAG
>NZ_BOCG01000268.1 GCF_016587775.1 Lactobacillus nasalidis
CAACCGGGCCATCAACCCTGGCTTAAGCGATGAAGGAAAAGACAGCAGCTTAACGCCGGTAATCACGGCGGCTGACGGGTCAGCAGTCCCTTCAGCCAGCGGACCGGTTCTGTATGCCAAGATTACGCCTGCTAAAGATTTTGTCCAGGACGATGAAATTCTTTATGGCTTTTCAATGGAAAAAAGATCTTTAGCCGACGAAAAAAACTATAACTCTGGCTCTAGCAGCGACGATTCTTCCGTTAACATTTCGCTTGACCGCGAATTGGCGCTGCTTCAAGCCAACAGCGACGACCAAATCAAACAGTCTATTGAAAGCGGCATCGTCAACAATGTCCTCTACCAGTGGGGCTACTACTTCAATTACCCTAAGACCAGTTTGGAAAACGCAAGCTTCAGATCATACTTTGACAAGATGCAGATTCCGCTTTATTCAACGCTCAAGGTGTTTGAAGTGCCTGATGACTTGGTCAGCTACACCAACAGCGCTGGTGAAGTCGTCAGAATCGGCGAAGACCAAAAGTTGAGCGAGCTGCCAGAAGAGATCCAAAGCCGGTATATCGATGGAGTAAAAATAACTGGAGACACGACCGTCTACAGTCTGATCGTTTCCACCCCGGTTGTTTCAGGACTGCAGGACTACTTGAGAGGCTTGATTAAGCAGCAAACCAGAACCGCAAGCAACGGCTACGACACCAGCATCCCTACTGAGGAGAACGGCTTCACCTATGACCAGACCAGTTTGAATCAGTACGCGGGCAAGGCCTACTTTTTCCAATTGGACACCCTGCCATCTGTCGGAGGCGGCACCAGCATGCACTTTGAGGACGGCCGGGCTGGGACCTACAATGTTCCGCTCAACAGAAACGGCAGCGCTGGCGGCTTTGGCAGCGGAAGCACGATCACGACCAGAGAGAGCAAGACGATCAGCGAGCAGATCAAGTACGTTGACGAGAGTTTGATCGGGAAAAATCCATCTGCTGCAGAAATTTTTGCCGCTGCTTTTGGCAATAATGGTGAGCAGTACTCAATCAGCAGCGACTACAAGTCTGGCACGGTCACCTTGACCAGAGAAGTAATCACTGAGGAAGCAACCGGCATCAAGTCTTACGGCAACTGGACGGTTTCCAGCGGTTTTGACGCGGTAAGCAACCCAACGATTGCCAACTACACGATCGATGCTGGCAAGATCTACGAGCTGTTCATGGGCGCGGCCAGCACTTTAGCGTCAACAAGTGCTGAAAGCATCGGCAGCGTTCAAGCCGACGCGATCCTTAAGGATGCTGGCAGCATCACTGATGGCGCAGTCCTGCAGATCGTTGTTCCATATACGGCAACGTTAACCACGCCAGAGGAACCGACCACGCCTACCGAGCCGACCGAGCCGACCACGCCGACTGAGCCTACCGAGCCGACTACACCAACTGAGCCAACGGAACCGACCACGCCGACTGAGCCTACTACGCCGACAGAACCGACCACGCCTACCGAGCCGACCACGCCTACGGAACCTACTACGCCTACGGAACCGACCGAGCCGACCACACCGACGGAACCGACCACGCCGACTGAACCGACTACACCGACGGAGCCGACTACGCCGACCGAGCCGACTACACCAACCGAGCCGACTACACCAACCGAGCCGACTACACCAACCGAGCCAACTACGCCGACGGAACCGACCACGCCTACCGAGCCGACCACGCCGACTGAGCCGACTTCGCCTACCGAGCCGACTTCGCCGACGGAACCGACTTCACCAACTGAGCCGACTACGCCGACTACGCCGACGGAACCGACTTCACCAACTGAGCCGACTACGCCGACTACGCCGACGGAACCGACCACGCCGACGGAACCTACTACGCCTACCGAGCCGACTACGCCGACTA
>NZ_BOCG01000269.1 GCF_016587775.1 Lactobacillus nasalidis
AGGCAGTTCGACTTCCGGCGGCTCCAGCTCTTCGGCCAAGACGAGCAGCAAGTCCAGCAAGACCAGCAGCTCTGCCGACAATACTGCAAACGCCAATGCCGACCTGCCAGAGGAAAGCGACGATAACGGCAACAACCAAGCCGACACCGTCAATGACCAGACTGACCAAGACAACTGACATTTTTAAAAAGAATACAAAAAAGTTCAAGATCCCGAAAGATCTTGAACTTTTTTCTTTTCAGCTGTTATTCTTCGTGAGACTTGACGTCCGCGGCCGCTTCAGCTTCCAGGGCAGCTTCGTACTTTTCCACGCCGTCCTTGGCGTCGTCAGCAACTTCAATGCCCAAGTCAGTCAGCTGCTGGTCAGCAACCGGAGCCGGAGCGTGCATCATCGGTTCGCTGGCGCTGGCGTTCTTCGGGAAGGCAATCACGTCACGGATGTTGTCCTTGCCCGCCAAAAGCATGGCGAAGCGGTCCAAACCGATAGCCAGTCCGGCGTGCGGCGGGAAGCCCATGTCCAGGGCGTCCATCAGGAAGCCGAATTGTTCGTAGGCGCGTTCCTTGGTGAAGCCCAGAGCCTTGAACATCTTTTCCTGGATGTCCCGCTTGTGGATCCGGATTGAGCCGCCGCCCAGCTCGTAACCGTTCAAAACGATGTCGTAGCTGCGGGCGTGGGCCTTGTGCGGGTCGGTTTCCAGGAGTTCGATCCCCTTGTCATCCGGCATGGTGAATGGGTGGTGAGCCGCGATCCAGCGCTCGTCGCCTTCGTCGTATTCAAACAGCGGCCAGTCAACAACCCACAGGTACTTGTAAGTGTCCTTCGGGATGATGCCGGTTTCCTTGGCTGTCTGCCGGCGCAGGTAGTCCAGTGAGTCGCAGCAGACCTTCCATTGGTCGGCGATGAAGAGCAGAAGTTCTCCGCCTTCCAGGCCGAATTCCTTGACCAGGCCGGCCTTTTCCTCATCGCTCAAGAAGCGGGAAACCGGACCAGAGAATTCGCCGTCTTCATACTTGACCCAGGCCAGGCCCTTGGCGTGGTAACGCTTGATGTAGTCCTGCATGGCTTCGATCTTCTTGCGGGAGTAGAACTTGGCCCCGCCCTTGACCGCGATCCCGCGGACAAAGCCGCCGTTTTCAAGGGCTGAAGCAAAGACCTTGAAGCCTGACTTGGCAAAGACTTCACCCAAGTCATGGATCAGCATGCCGTAGCGGGTGTCCGGCTTGTCGCAGCCGTACTTATCCATGGATTCCTGCCAGGTGATCCGCGGCAGCGGCAGCTTTAGGTCGATGCCCTTGACATCCTTCATTACCTTGGCCAGCAGGCCTTCAGTTACTTCTTGAACGCCCTCTTCATCCATGAAGGAGGTTTCCAGGTCGATCTGGGTGAATTCCGGCTGCCGGTCCCCGCGCAGGTCTTCGTCTCTGAAGCAGCGGGCAATTTGGTAGTACTTGTCAAAACCCGCCCCCATCAAGAGCTGCTTGAAGATCTGCGGTGACTGCGGCAAAGCGTAGAAGGAGCCTGGGTAGACCCGGGAAGGAACCAGGTAGTCCCGGGCGCCTTCAGGAGTTGACTTGCCCAGGTCTGGAGTTTCGATGTTGATGAAGCCCTCGCCTGACAGGTAGGCGTTGGTGGCCGTCATGATCTTGGCCCGCATGATCAAGGCGTTTTGCAGAGTCGGCCGGCGCAGGTCCAGGTAGCGGTACTTCAAGCGGGTTTGTTCGCTGGCTACCAGGTCGTCCTTGATTTCAAACGGCGGCGTCTTGGCCTTGTTCAAAACCGTGATTTCGCTGGCGGCAACTTCAACGTCGCCGGTCTTCATGTCCGGGTTCTTGCTGGATCTTTCGTTGACATGACCCTTGACTTCGATGACATATTCCTGGCCCAGAGAAGCAGCCACGTCCATCAATTCCTTGCCGGAGTCGTGGTTGACCACCACTTGGACGATCCCTTCCCGGTCGCGCAGGTCAATGAAGATCAGCTGGCCCAGGTTGCGCACTCTTTGAACCCAGCCGTAAAGCAAAACGTCTTGGTTCAGATATTCGCCAGTAATATTGCCGCAATAATCAGTTCTTTTTTCCATCTTTTAAAAAATCTCCTACTTTGCAATCTTTGAAAGCAAGCCGGCCTTGTCCTCAAGGTCTGCTTCAGCCAGGCTGAACTGTTCGCCGTCGCTTAAGCGCTTGACGGTCAGCTTGCCCTCTGCCAGTTCCTTGGCCCCCAAGGTAATGACGTAGCTGGCACCGACCCGGTCAGCCTTTCTGAACTGGGCCTTGAGCTTCTTTTGGTCAACGTCGTACTGGGCGCTGAAGCCAAGAGAGCGCAGCTGGCGGGCAACTTCAACTGCCTTGATGTCGGTTCCTTCACCGATATTGGCAATGAAGAAGTCGATGCCCTGGTCCTCAAACATTTCCGGATTCTGCTTGGAGAGAACCAGCATCAGTCTTTCTTCCCCGATCCCGAAGCCGACAGCCGGCGTTTCCGGGCCGGAAAATTCCTCAACCAGGTGGTTGTAGCGGCCCCCGCCCAAAACAGTCGACGGGCTGGACCAGAGGGACTTGTCATCGACCATGAATTCAAAAATCACGCCGGTGTAGTAGTCCAAACCGCGGACCAGGTCGTCGTCGATGACGTACTTGACGCCCAGCTTGTCCAGGCTGGAAAGGATCTTGCTGAAGTTTTCCTTTGACTCGTCATCCAGGTAGTCGCGGATCTTTGGAGCTTCCGGCAAAAACTGCTGGTCTTCCTCGGCCTTGGAGTCCAGGATCCGCAGCGGGTTCTTGCCCAGCCGTCTTTGAGAGTCTTCTGAGAGCTGGTCCTTGACCGGAGTAAAGTATTCAACCAGGGCATCGTGGTAAGCTTGGCGGACATCGCTGTCGCCAAGGGTGTTGATGTGCAGCTCATAGTTCTTCACGCCCAGTTCAGCCAGGAGGTCGTGACCCAGCAGAATGGTTTCAACATCGGCCAGGTAGCCGTTTGAACCGAAGCTTTCCACCCCGATCTGGTGGAATTCTCTTTGCCGGCCGGCCTGCGGACGCTCATAGCGGTACATCGGAGCGATGTAGTAAACGTTGAACGGCTTGACATAGTCCGGGCCGTAGATCTTGTTTTCGACATAAGCCCGCACTACCCCAGCAGTCCCTTCCGGTCTGAGGGCAATGTGCCGGCCGCCCTTGTCTTCGAAATCGTACATTTCCTTTTCAACCACGTCACTGGTTTCACCAGATGACCGGGAAAAGAGTTCGTAGTTTTCAAAGCTCGGGGTTCTGATTTCATGGTAGTTGGCCCGCTTGAACAGGTCCCGGGCGGTCTGCTCTACCTTTTCCCACTGGCCGGACGTTTCCGGGAGAATGTCGACTGTACCTTTTGGTCTTTGAACTCTCATTGTTTCACCTTTGTTTCCTTGTTTTGACTAAAGATCATAAAAAGCGCCCTTGAATTTAATCAAGGGCGCTTTGAAAATAGCACGGTACCACCTTTTGCTTGCTGTCATTAACGCTGACGAAACGAACCATTATCTGCTAAAGGGTCACAGCTAGCAGCCATCTGCTCTTTCACCAAACGGGCAGTCTCTGAAAAGGCCTTGCTATCTTCATTCTTTGTCATTGATAATTCTCATTTAGTTTATCTTGTTTTGGCCTGCTAATCAAGGCCTGGGGGCAAAAAACTCTGCCTAGCCTCATTTCAGGCTGTCCGCCAGCTCGCTTTTGTTGTTCAGCCGCATGGTCAAAAGCCAGTCCAAAGCCGTGATGGCCAAGACTGCCACGAAGGCCCAGTGGTAGCCGGCAGCTTCCCCGCCGGAAGGCAGGTTCTTTTTCACGACGGAAGCAATCGCCAGCAAAAGGGCCGTCCCTAAGGAATTGGCGATCTGCATCAAGGTGATCAAGACCGGGCTGCCGTCAACGACGTACTTTTTCGGCAAAGAATTCAAAGCACTGGCTTCAATCGGCGTCCACAAGGCATTGATCGCGCAGACCCGGCTGGCATAGACCAGGACAAGCAGCCAGATTGGCGTGGCTGGGGTGAAGAAAATCATGGGCAGAGTTGCCAGAGTGCCCAGACCCAGTCCGTAAAAGGCCAGCTTCTTTAATCCGTAGTTGTCGTAAATCCAGCCGGAAACCGGCGCAATCAAGGCCATCAAAAGCGCCCCCGGCAGCAGGATCAAGCCGGAAGTTTCCGCACTGAGCCCGTGAACTTTTTGATTGTACAAGGGCATCAAGAGTTCCGGCCCCATCAAGGCCAGGGAATTAAGGGAAACTGCCAAGGCCGCCTTGGCAAAGGAAGCAGACCTAAAGACCTTGAGTTCCAGCAGGGGCTTGACCAGCTTGCCCTGCCGGCGGACAAACAGCCAGACCAGGCTGAAGCCGAATAAAACAGTCACCAGCAGCTGCCAACTGAAGGAAGCCGTATTGCCAAAGGTCGACAAACCATACAGCAGGCTGCCCAGGCCCAAGGAAGAATACAGAACCGACAGCCAGTCGATCTGGTCAGTCCGGGTATCCGTGATGTTGTCCACGAAGAGCAAGCCGGCCAGAAAAGCCAGCAAGGCAACCGGAATCAAAACCACGAACAGGCTGCGCCAGCCAAAGCGGTCCACCAGCACCCCTGACAGGGTCGGGCCGACCGCCGGGCCCAGGTTGATCACAATGCTGCAGATCCCCAAGGCCCGGCCCCGGGTTTGCGGCGGGAAAAGGCCCGCGATCGTGCTCTGCACCAAGGGCATGCTGATGCCGACGCAGAGGGCTTGGATGATCCGGCCAAACAAGAGCAGGTAAAAGTTCGGCGCAACTGCCGCCAGGACATCCCCCAGCAAAAATACCAGCATCAAGGAGCAGAACAGCTTTTTCAGCTTGACTGTTTTCAAGAAGTAGGCCGACAAGGGCATCATGATGGCCGCTGCCAGCATGTAGCCGGTGCTCAGCCACTGGGCGGTCATCTGCGAAACATGCAGATCGGTCATGATGGCTGGCAAGGCAGTATTCAGCAGGGTCTCTGAGAAAGCGGTCATAAAGCCGCCCAAGAGCAGGGACAGGATCATCAAACGTTTTTTGGTCACGGTTTTCCTCCTTTTAAAAAAACAAAAAAAGCCGGATAAGATTTACCGGTTCCAGGAACCGACATCTTATCCAGCTTACAAAACGTAAACCCTCCGATGGGCTATTCAGTTATCTATAGTTTACCATTTTTTTCAAAAAATCAAAGGGAAAACTACAGGTCCAAAACGATCGTGAAAGGACCGTCGTTTTCCAGTTCGACTTTCATGTCCGCGCCAAACTTCCCCGTTTCCACGGTCAGGCCATGGCCGGCCAGCTCTTGGTTGAATCGCTCCCAGAGCTCGCTTGACTTTGGCGGCCGCATGGTGTGTACGAAGCTGGGCCGGTTGCCCTTTCTGGTATCTGCCAGCAAGGTAAACTGGCTGACAGACAGGATCTGCCCGCCGACATCCTTGATGCCCAGGTTGGTCTTGCCAGCCTCGTCTTCGAAGATCCGCATCTTGGCGATCTTGTCGGCGGCTTTGACCACCTGCTCTTCCCCATCGCCTTCTGCCAGGCCCACCAGCAAAAGCAGGCCCTTTTGAATCTGGCCGACGGTTTCTCCGTCGATCCGGACAGCAGCATGGTTGACTCTTTGAATTACTACGCGCATTTTTTCCGTCCTAAAATTCTTCTTCCAAAGCTAGTTGTCCGTCCGCTTGGTGTCGTAGACGTCCGGGATGTCCCGCAGCTTGGCCATGATGTCGTTGAGCTGGGCAGCGTTCTTGACTTCAACCGTGATGTAGAAGTGAGCGATGTTCTCCTCGTTGATGCTGGCTGAAACATTGGTAATGTTCTTGGTCAAAGCATTCAAGCGGTTGATAACGTCGCCCAGAAGCTTCTGGCGGTTGTAGCCAAAAAGTTCAAAGTTGGCGTTGAAGCCAGCCTGCTTGTTTTCGTCGATGTTGTTCCATTCGACGTCGATCAAACGGCCCTGCGTTGCCGGGTCGGTGCTGGTCACGTTCCGGCAGTCGGCCCGGTGGACGGTTACCCCCCGGCCCTTGGTGACATAGCCGACGATCGGATCGCCCGGCACCGGGTTGCAGCACTTGGCAAAGTGCAGGTCCAGATCCTCCAGCCCCTGCACCCGGACCAGGCTGTCCGGTTTCTTGCCCTTGCTCTTGGCCTTGACGTCGTCTTTTTGCTGGCTTGGCTTCTTGACGACGCTGGAAGCAGCCGCCTGCTGGCCGGCCGACATGATCTTGGCTTCAAACTGCTTTTGCCGCTCTTCTTCCTGCTGGCGGCGCAGATCGGCCGTCAAGCGGTTGTAGATGG
>NZ_BOCG01000270.1 GCF_016587775.1 Lactobacillus nasalidis
GTCGATCAGTTCGCTGCTGGCATCAGCGATCCGCCAGCCGGCCGCCGTCTTTTCCAGATCCAGCACGACTTCGGCAATTGCCTCGCCCCGGTAGCCCGGCTGCACGCATGGCTTGCCGTCTGGACTGATCACGTTCAAGCGGCGGTGCTGGTGGCCGGTCAACATCACGTCTACTTCCGGAATTTCCGTCAGGATCCGGTAACCTTCGTTTTCCCCATTGTGCGGCTCAGTTGCCTCGCCCGTGGCAATGTCGCTTTCAAAGCCGCCATGGTACAGGACGGCCAAAACATCGACCTGAGGCTTGATCAGCTTGGCAAAGCGGGCAATCTGCTCATAGGCTGACTTGAAGTCCAGGCCGGCAATCCGGTCAGCTGCCTCCCAGTGCGGGATGTACTGGGTGGTGATCCCCAACACCCCGACCTTTACGCCGCTGCGCTCCAAGATAACATAGTCGCGGCCCAGAGTCGGCACCTGGGTGGCCGCGTCCAGAATATTGCAGTTTACGAATGGCGCCTTGTTGTTGTCAACGTAGTAGGCCATGTAGTCCTGGCCGAAGTTGAAGTCATGGTTGCCCAGGCAGCGGACGTCATAGCCCACCGCGTTGTAGGCAGCGGTAAAGCGGGCCAGATTGTCCAGCTGCCGGCTGCCGTGCGTGTAAGCGGCCAAAGGAGATCCCTGCAGGCAGTCGCCGGCATCCGTCACGA
>NZ_BOCG01000271.1 GCF_016587775.1 Lactobacillus nasalidis
GCCCTTGACGGCAGCCGTCAAGGCCGTCAGGCTGCTTTTTATCTGACTGGAGATCGTCTTTTCAGAGACATACTTGCGCAGCTGGGTCATCAGCCAGCCGACATCGTTGGTCTGGTAAAAGGCGATCACCGATTTGGTCATCTTGGTCACCTGCTTGATCAAAACAGGCACATAGTAGCGCAGGGCAAAATACAGCAAGACGACGATCAACAGGTAGGTGACCGCCACGATCAGCTTGTCAGAGACATGCTTGAACTTCCGCTGCACGAATCTGACCAGGTGAACGATCAAGTAGGTAAAGATAAAGGTGAGCAGGATCGTGTTCATCATCGACCGCACGCAGTACAGGGCCAAAATGATCATGAGCAGGACCGTTGCCCGCCGCAAATGCAAATTATTCTTAAAACGCGTCCAAAGACTGACTTCCATAAAAATTTTCCCAACTATCAAATAACTGAAAATTGCAATGGCTTGCCGATAATTCTAATTATTCTAGACCATCCGGCCGCAAAAAACAAATCAGAAGGCGCCGCCGCCTGAGCCGCCCCCGAAACCGCCACTGGAAGCCGAGCTAGCCGAGAAGCTGCCGCCAGAACCCGATGACGAAGCAACCGCCGCTGCAAAGCCGGAAGCAAAGTCCCCATAGCCGGGACCGGCATAGTAGCAAGTCCAGTAAGGGTCGGTGGCGATTTCCTCAGGGAATTCCAGCTTCAGCTGCTTGAGCACCTTTTTGGCCAGGCCAAAAGCAATGGCATAAGGCATGATCTGCTCCCACAAGGTCAGTTCGCCGATATCGCGCAGCTTGAACTGGCCGATGTCGTCCAACATGGCCTCAAAAGCCAGGGCCTGCTCAGTTGCCTGGGCGCCCTTTTCCGTCAGGTAAGAGAAGCGGTGCAGGCGGAAAATTGCTACTCCAAAGGCTGCCAAAACCCAAATGATTGCCGGAATGAGCCAGAAGATGTATTTGTCGTATAAGAAGAAGCAGACTGCAATGGCCGCTACCGAAAGCAGCATCACGCCAACGCTGTATAAGGACAGCATCTGTTCCCGGTCCAGCAGGACCTGGTCAACGTAGCCTTCCTTGACCAAGTTCTTTTGACTGGCCTGCTGCCAGTTCTTGTAGCTGGCCGTAATGCCGTTGCTGTCGCCAGAGCGGCGGAGTTCCTTGTTGCTGAAACTCTTGCCGTTGCCGACCTTTTTGAAAATCTTGTTTAAAAGCGGCAGGTCGCCGGTGTACTTGCTGGTCTTGGCGTAGGTATAGTTCTTCCCCTTCTTGTCTGGGCTAATCGTGATTTCGCCCCGGCCGGCCCTAAGGGCGATTTCCGCGGCCAGCGCGCTGGCGTCCGGGTCCTTTTTGCTGACCAGGATCTGGGCCGTGGTCGGACTGAAGGCCGGAATTTCAAAATTGTGGCCCAGTTCTTTCTTAGGCCGGACCGGGCTGCCCGACTTTCTGCTCTTGAAAAAGACCGGCAGATACAACAAGGGTGACAGGAAAAAGAGGACCAGGCCGATCAGTTCATAACCGTTGTGCCGGGACTTCTTGGCGGCAGTTTCTTGAGCCAGGCGTTTTTCCTGGTCGACGACCTTGGCCGCGATTTCCCCGGAATGCCGCTGTTTGTTCTGGCTGACCAAGCTGTTTGGAAAAAGCAGGTGCAGCTCTAAAAAAGTCGACTCCGGCAAAGTCGCTACTTCTGCTTTGACCAGACCCTTTTTCTTGTCAACGGTCAAGTGGCCGCTGGCATTGACATGGGCCCAGCCCTTCAAGAAGGAGAGATTTTGGCCCTTGAAGCGGACCGTGGCCGTCACATTGGAAATTTCTTTTTCCCAGCCGTCCCCGATGATCTTGAAATTCAATTCCGAAGCGTCATCGTAAGTGGCGACCGCCCCGGAAATCTTGTAGCGGTAAACCACCTGGACCTTCCCTTCTTCAACCCGGTGGTAGACCTTGAACTTGTAAGAATTGCCGCTCTTGTTGAAGTGGTAGACATTGCCGCTGGCTGCCTGGTTGTTCAAAAGCGGCTTGAAGCTTTTCCCGCTGGCCAGGTCCGTGACTTCCACGCTCTGAGCGCTGAGCTTCTGGCCACTGGCCAGCTTCTGGGTATAGTAGACCCCATTGGCTGAGTCGTCAAAGTCATAGACGATCTTCCGGGTCATCGACAAAGAACCGTCAGCGTTGACCACGGCCGTGACCTGCATTTTGGTCAAGTCATAATCGGCCAGGACTTTTTCCGGCAGAAAGAGGGCCAAAAAACTGGTCAAAAACAAGGCCAGGCCCCATAAATATTTGCGTTTCATCGTTTTTCCCTTTCACTCTTTTATTTTCCAGACAAATAATGCTGGCTGACTCAAATTGAAACTAGTTTTCCTTGATCTAATTATAATTCAAGCTCTGATCCCTTGGCAATGTGCAAATAGCCCAGCATTTATTCATAAAAAACAAGTCTTTCTTATAGCAAAGCCGATCCAGCGTGGTATACTTGAGATGTCATAATGGTCTTATAAGACCAAACGTGTTGGGAGGAAACGAGATGCGCAAACCTGTACTGGTCGGTATTCTTGCCGCGGAATTAGCATTAGTGGGGGCTGCTGTTTTTTATCACCAGAGCCAGGCCGACAAGGCTGACCAAAGCAGCAGCAACAGCAAAACTTATAAAGTCTACCGCAAGTCGGAAAAGAGCACAGCGGCAGCGAAGGAAAAGGCTCAAAGCTCGTCTGACAGCAAAAAGAAGAGCAAGAAGACAAGCAAGAAGCAGTCAGCCAGCTCCTCCAGCTCGCAGGTAAGCGAGACTGCAAGCAGCCAGTCGCAGTCAAGTCAAGACGAGCAAAGCTTCTCCAGCAGCCAAAGCAGCCAAACGGCCGCTTCCAGCAAGAAGAAGTCGTCCAAGAGCAGCTCAAACACTTCAACCAGCTCTAACTGGGGCCAGGGCTACAGCAACAACAATTACTACTATCAATACAGCTACTCCAGCCCAAGTTCAGGCAGTTCGACTTCCGGCGGCTCCAGCTCTTCGGCCAAGACGAGCAGCAAGTCCAGCAAGACCAGCAGCTCTGCCGACAATACTGCAAACGCCAATGCCGACCTGCCA
>NZ_BOCG01000272.1 GCF_016587775.1 Lactobacillus nasalidis
GTTCTTGGCCTGGCCAGTGGCGGCGGCCAGCAGATGCCGATCCTGACTGCCTTGGGGGCAAAATGCACGGTGCTGGACTATTCTGACCAGCAGCTGGAAAGCGAGCGATTGGTTGCAGAGCGAGAAGGCTACGATATCGACATCGTCAAAGCCGACATGACTCAGCCGCTTCCTTTTGCTGACGAAAGCTTTGACATGATCATCCAGCCAGTTGCCAATTGCTACGTGGAAGAAGTCAAGCCGATCTGGAAAGAATGCTACCGGATTTTGAAAAAAGGCGGCGTTTTATTGGTGGGTCTGGACAACGGCATCAACTACCTGTTTGACGGCGAAGAGGAAAAATACGTCGTCAATTCTTTGCCTTTCAACCCATTGAAAAATCCGGACCAGATGAAGCAGCTGGAAAAAGACGACTCAGGGGTCCAGTTCTCCCATACTCTGGATGAGCAGATCGGCGGTCAGCTGGAAGCCGGCTTCACCTTGACCAATCTCTACGAAGATACCAATGGCGAAGGCCGTCTGCATGAACTGAACATCCCAACTTTTATCGCGACCAGAAGCGTTAAATAGCAAAAGCCACCAAGCGGACAAGCTTGGTGGCTTTTTTCTACAATTCAGTGATGTCGACCAAGGAGATTTTGTTGTCGTGCTTGGCTTCCAGGGCGTGGATCAAGGCACGCGCCGTATCAAGGGAGGTGTAGATCGGCACGCCGGCTTCTACGGCAAAGCGGCGGATCAAGAAGCCGTCCTTCAAGTTGTTGTTTCTGGTTGGGATGTCGATGACCAGGTCGACCGTTTCCGTCAAGATCAAGTCAAAGATGGTATTCTCCTTGTCATTGATCCGGTTGACCAGGCGGGCAGGGATGCCGTGACTCTGAAGGAAGTCATAAGTGCCTTGGGTTGCATACAAGTCGTAGCCGAAGTCGTGGTATTCCTTGGCAATTGGCAAAAATTCTTCCTTAGCTGAATCCTTGACCGTGCAGATGACCTTCTTGTGCTTAGGCAGGTCCAGGCCAGTACCCATAAAGGCCTTGTACATGGCTTCTTCAACATCTTCAGAAATCCCCAGAACTTCACCAGTTGACTTCATTTCTGGTCCCAGGGCAATTTCCGCCCCAGTAATCTTTTCAAAGGAGAAGACTGGCATCTTGACGGCAACCGTCTTCTTTTCTGGTGCCAAGCCGTAGTCATAGCCTTGTTCCTTGATGGACTTGCCGATGATGACGTTGGTGGCCACGTCAACCAGCGGAATCCCGGTTACCTTGGAAATGTAAGGAATCGTTCTGGAAGAGCGCGGGTTGACTTCGATCACGTAGACTTCGTTTTCGTAAACGATAAACTGGATGTTCATCAACCCCTTCACCTTCAAGGCCTTGGCCAGGCGCTTGGAGTATTCAACGATCCGGTCTTTCATCTCCTGGGAGATCTTTTGCGGCGGGTAGATGGAGATAGAGTCACCAGAGTGGACACCAGCTCTTTCAACGTGTTCCATGATCCCAGGAATCAAGATGCCTTCGTCATCGCAGATGGCGTCAACTTCACATTCCTTGCCGGCCAGGTACTTGTCGATCAAAATCGGGTGATCTTCAATGTTGAACTGGGAGGTAATGTGGTCGATGAAGCGCTTGAGGTCGCCGTCGTTTAAGGCAATTTCCATGCCGGCACCGCCTAAGACATAGGAAGGGCGGACCAGAACAGGATAGCCGAGAGAGTTAGCAGCCTTTAAAGCCTCTTCAGCCGTAAAGACGGTGTGGCCCTTTGGCCGGTCAATCTGGCATTTTTCCAAAATTTCGTCGAATCTTTCCCGGTCTTCAGCTGCGTCGACGCTGTCAGCCGAAGTGCCCAGAATCGGCACGCCCATCTTGATCAGATCTTGGGACAGCTTGATAGCGGTTTGTCCGCCGAATTGGACGATGGCCCCGTCTGGCTGCTCAAGCTCAATGATGCTCTGTACGTCTTCAGCCGTCAAAGGCTCAAAATAGAGCCGGTCGGCAATGTCAAAGTCAGTTGAGACGGTTTCCGGGTTGTTGTTGACGATGATGGTTTCGTAGCCGGCTTCCTTTAAGGCCCAGACGCTGTGGACGCAGCAGTAGTCAAACTCGATCCCTTGGCCGATTCTGATTGGGCCGGAGCCGAAGACGATCACCTTTTTCTTAGACCGGTCTGGCTGGATCTCGTGCTCGCCGCCGTAAACGCTGTAGAAGTATGGCGTCTCGGCATCAAATTCTGCCGCGCAGGTGTCAACTGTCTTAAAGGCAGCCGTAATGTTCAAGCCCTTTCTAAGGTAGTAGACCTCTTCTTGGCTCTTGCCGGAAAGCTGTGCAATCACCTTGTCTGGGAATTCGCTGTGCTTGGCCAGTTTCAAAAGGTCTGGTGTCAGTTCTTCAGTCTTCAGCCGGTCTTCAATTTCAACCAGGTGCTTGATCTTGTCAATGAACCAGACATCGATCTTGGTAATAGCATGGATTTCCCGGATGGAGACACCCTTTCTCAAGGCTTCAGCGATTCTGAAGGCCCGCTTGTCGTCAATCTTGCGCAGGTCTTTGCGGAGTTCATCGGCTGACAGCTGGGCAATTTCTTCATTATAAAGGTAGTAGCTGTCTTGTTCCAAAGACCGGAGGGCCTTCATGAAGGCGCCTTCGAAGTTGTTGCAGATAGCCATGACTTCCCCGGTTGCCTTCATTTGGGTGCCCAACTTGCGGGAGGCATCGTAGAACTTGTCAAAAGGCCACTTAGGAATCTTGCAGACGATGTAGTCAAGGGTTGGTTCGTAAGAAGCGTAGGTCTTGCCAGTTACGGCATTGACGATTTCGTCCAGGGTGTAGCCAAGGGCAATCTTGGTGGCGAGTTTAGCGATCGGGTAGCCGGTAGCTTTTGAAGCCAGGGCAGAGGACCGGGAAACCCGCGGGTTGACTTCGATGACGCAGTATTCAAAGGAATCTGGGTTGAGGGCAAACTGGACATTGCAGCCGCCCTTGATGTTCAAGGCCGTGATGATGTTGAGGGCAGAAGACCGGAGCATCTGGTAGTCCTTGTCTGACAAGGTTTGAGATGGCGCGACCACGATACTGTCACCGGTGTGGACGCCGACCGGGTCCATGTTTTCCATGTTGCAGACGGTGATGCAGTTGCCAGCACCATCGCGCATAACTTCGTATTCAACTTCCTTCCAGCCGGCGATTGATTGTTCAATCAAACATTCAGTAACTCGGGAAAGGCGGAGGCCATTAGAACAGATTTCATGCAGTTCTTGTTCGTTGTGGGCGATCCCGCCGCCAGTACCGCCCAAAGTGTAGGCCGGGCGGACAACGACCGGGTAGCCGATTTTCTTGGCAAAAGCGATGGCATCTTCAACGTAGTTGACAACAACTGACTTGGCAACCGGTTCACCGATTCTTTCCATCAAGTTCTTGAATTCCAGCCGGTCTTCAGCCATCTTGATCGTGTCAGTGTCCGTACCGATCGTCTTGACATTGTGCTTTTCCAAGAAGCCTTCATCAGCCAAAGCCATGGCGATGTTCAAGGCGTTTTGCCCGCCCATGGTCGGCAGAATGGCATCGGGCTTTTCCTTTTCAATCAGTTGCTTGACGACGGGAACAGTCAAGGGCTCGATGTACACGTGGTCAGCCATGTCCCCGTCGGTCATGATTGTGGCTGGGTTGGAGTTGATCAGGACAACTTCGATGCCTTCTTCTCTGAGGGCCCGGCAGGCCTGGGTGCCGGCATAGTCGAATTCAGCTGCCTGGCCGATGATGATCGGGCCTGAACCAATCACTAAAACTTTTTTGATGTCATTGCGCTTAGGCATTCTTGTGTTCTCCCATCATTTCAATAAAACTGTCAAAGAGGTATTCCGTGTCATGCGGGCCGCCGCAGGCTTCCGGGTGGAACTGGACGGACTTGATGTTTTCATGCAGGTATTCCAGGCCTTCGATGGTCTTGTCGTTGACGTTCTTGAACCAGACCTTGGCCTTGCTTGGATCGATCGTGTCTTCCTTGATCACGTAGTTGTGGTTTTGCGTCGAGATGTAAACCCGGCCGGTCGTCAAATCTTTGACCGGGTGGTTGCTGCCGTGGTGGCCGTAAACCATTTTTTCCGTCTCAAAGCCATGGGCTAAGGCCAAAAGCTGGTGGCCCAGGCAGATGGCAAAAATCGGGATGCCGGACGCAGAAAGGAGCTTCAGCTGGTCAATGATTTCCGTGCATTCGCTCGGATCACCTGGCCCGTTTGACAGCATGACGCCATCAAAGCCTTGCTCCAGAACGTATTTGGCCGGGGTGTCGGCCGGCAAGACCGTCACATGGCAGTCCCGCTTGGCCAGTTCTCTGGCGATATTGCGCTTGGCACCGAAGTCATACAGGGCGACTTCGTATTTGCCTTGGCCAACGTGATAGGGTTCAACGCAGGTGCATTTTTCGACGACGTCATGAATCCGGTAGGCCTTGATCTGGTCGATTACTTCGCTGACTTCATAATCCTTAGTGGTGATCATGCCGTTCATGCAGCCTTCTTTACGCAGAATGCGGGTAATGGCGCGGGTATCAACGCCTTGAATGCCGGGGATGTTGTTTTCAATCATGTAGTCGTTCAGGCTCATGTTCATCCGGAAATTGGATCCCAGGCGGGAAAGCTCGCTTACTACAAAGGCTTCGACAAACGGGTGGGCTGATTCCTGGTCATCCAGAGGAACGCCGTAGTTGCCGATCAGGGGATAGGTCATGACTACGCTTTGTCCGGCGTAGGAAGGGTCGGTCAAGACCTCAACGTACCCGGTCATCGCCGTGTTAAAGACGAATTCGCTGATGACATCATGGACAGCGCCGAAGCTTTCGCCTTCAAAAACGTGCCCATCTTCCAGTATTAAACGCGCTTTCATTGATTTTTGACTCCTATAAAAAAGACATATCAGCAAGTGACATGTCTAAGCTATGAAATATAAATAAATTGAAAAAAGAGAAAAGAAACAGCGAATGAAGCTGTGCAGATATTAGGGTTAACGTTAATAAATGCGGTCATTTTTGCTGCTTCCTTTCTGTTTTTTCAATAGTATAAAGGATAGATGCAACTGTTGCAAGTAGTTTTCTTAATTTTCATTAATAAAAGCGTATATTTTATATGCATTTAGTTGGCGATCGTTGATTTAACTAGGCGAAAGCAAGATTTGCCTGGATAATCACGAATATTCGCTTTTTCAAAAGTGGAAGGATGCATATTTAAGAAAATAGCGTGAGGAAACAAAACTAGCCTATGTCGAATGACATAAGCTAGTTCTTGGTGGGGTTTTCCACTATGTTTCGTTTAAAATCATGATGGATTATTTCTATTTAACAAAATAGTCTTTTGAATATGCGTTTCCCAAAATTAAGCGTCCCTTTGATACGGATAACTCGCCACTATTTGAGCTTTGGAAAATGTGCAACCATGTTTCAGAAAATTGAAGGTGGCTTTTACCACTATCATACGGATTAAGCCATTTGTGTTTGGTAGCATATTTCTCTGCTGCTTCCATTTTTGCTGGAGTCATTTTCTTAAAAGTTTTCTTAGTGCTCTTGTAAAAAGTATAACGTCCAGACAAACCGGCTCTTTTACGCTTGGTAAACGTAATTGTATGAGCAGTAATCTTGATCTTTTTGTACAAGTGCTGATATTGAGTTGGCATGCCGGAATAATCGGCTTTTCCAGCCTTTGCAAAGTACCAGGTTCCTCGTAATGCTTTTGGAGTGGTATACAATTTTCCACCATAAGCTGCTGCTTCAGCATTGCTTGAATTGGATAACAATCCAAAGCTAAGCACCAAACCCAGACTCAACAAGAAAGTAATTAACTTCTTTTTCATCTTAGCTCTCCGTTCATATATTGAAATATTAGATTAGAAACACCATCTCTGATTATAGTCATGTGAGCATTATGAGTCAATAATATATTTACATATAAATACAGTTAAGCATCTTAACTATAACTAACTCACTTCAAAGATCTACTCAAAAAGATTAAGCATTATTTAAATAATATTTAGATTAAAAAGCAGCCTTTTCCTATGCTATACTTTTGACTGAGGTGAAACACATGCCAGGAATCGGAACTGTAATCAACGTCACCGCCATCATCTGCGGCGGTCTTCTAGGCCTGAACTTTGGCCACCTGCTCAAGGCCAGGGTGCAGGAAACATTAATGGTCGCCTGCGGGCTGGGGACCATGTTTTTAGGGATCGCAGGTGCAATTGAAAAAATGCTGCAGGTGAAAAATGGCCAGCTGACCAGCGGGTCCAGTTTGATGATGATTTTATCCCTGGCAATTGGCGGTTTGCTGGGGGAATTACTCAACATTGAGGCCTACTTTGAATCTTTTGGCCACTTCCTCAAGCACAAGACAGGCAACAGCAAGGACCCGGCCTTTACCACGGCTTTTGTTGATGCATCCCTGGTTGTGTGCATTGGCGCTATGGCGATCGTTGGCTCCATCAATGACGGGATTTATCATAAGCCAGATACCTTGATCGCTAAATCGATTCTCGACTTTGTCATCGTCATGGTGATGACCAGCGCTGAAGGAAAGGGATGCATTTTTTCCTTTGTGTCAGTCGGCCTATTGCAGGGGAGCTTGACCCTGCTGGCTCATTATATCAAACCAGTTATGACGACTGCCGCCTTAGCTAACATTTCTTTAGTTGGCTCAGTCTTGATTTTCTGCGTCGGGGGCAACCTGCTTTGGGGCAAAAAAGTCCGGGTTGCCAACTTTTTACCGGCCTTAGTCGTCGCTTGGATTTTTGCTTTTATTCCTGTAATTGGCTGATGATCAAGTGTGACCAAATGCTTGCTGATCTGCAAAAACTTGGCTATCACGTTTCCAGCGGCATCCACCAGGAAAAGATTGACCGCCTGGCGCGGTAAAATCTGATCATTGCAAATAAAAAAGCCGGCTTAAACGCCGGCTTTTTCTTCTGCTTCCAACCGCTGCAGTTCTTTTAAGATCAAAATGGTCGAGCCTAAAACGCAAAGGAGTCTGGTGCCCAGTTGGGAACTCCAGAAGGAATTCGTTCCTAAAGGAGCAAGCAGCAGCCAGTTGACCGCCAGCTTGAGGCCCAGTTCCCCGAGGTTGCAGTAGAGGTATTCTTTCATTAAAAACATGCTTCTGAGCAGGCCCTCGTTCAAGAACTTGAAAACAGAAAGCAATTGAATGCCGACGAAAGCCAGCAGGTAGACCTTGAAGAAGTCATAAGCTGCCTGGTTTTGTACCGGATCAAAGAAGAGACCGGCCAATTCGCGGCTGGCCAGAACCATCAAAACGGAGCTGAGCAGCCAGTAGATCAGGGAAACCTTGCTGCAGTAACGGTAGACGGCTCTGACGGCTGAGTACTTTTTCGCTGCTAAAAGCTGGGCAGTCATCAGGGTCAAAGTTTGGGCAAAACCGACCAGAACGATGGTTGCCAGGTTCATGACTTTGACGATGGCCACATAGCCCAGGATGGCTTCCTGGCCAAAGGGGTTGACCCAGGCCTGGACCAAGGTGGCGCCGAAAGTGACGGCAAACTGCTGGACGATCGTCGGCAGGGCAATGTGCATGATCAGCTTGAACTTGTCAAAAGAGAGGTCCGGCTTGAGGGATACCGGTTCTTTTTCCTGCTGGTCCATCTTGGCTAACAGCCAGAGAGTCACCAGCATCATCAAACCTTGGGCCAGAACCGTCCCGAGAGCTGAGCCCAAAACGCCCAGGTGCAGGACCAGAATGAACAGCAGGTTCAAGATCAGGTTCAGACCACTGGAGGCAGCCAACAGGTAAAAGGAAATTTTAGCCCGCTCATTGGAAATGAGGATGGCCCGGCCAACATCGTAAATATAAATGATCGGCAGGGCAAAAAGGTAGACCCGGCCATACAGAAGGGCATCCCCCATCATGTTTTCCGGCAGGGAGATCGCCTTGTAGAGAGCCGGCAGGGAAATCCAGGCAATCACCACCAGGATCAAGCCGCTGATCGCGCTGATGAAAAGCGTGTCGCGGGCCATCGCTGCCTTTTCCTTGTACTTGCCTGCGCCCAAAAGGCGGGAAACCGTGACGTCAACCGACATCTCAAAACCGCCCGAAACCACCAGAAAGAGCATGATCACGCTGGCCGCGTTGCCGACGGCCCCAAGCTGTCTGGCTCCAAGATAGCGGCCGATGATTGCCATATCAATCACGCTGTAGAGCTGCTGTACGACCAGTTCACAGATCATTGGCAGACTGAAGCTCCAGACTTTTCTTCTTAATTCACTTGTCATCTCTGCACCTGCTTTCAAATTTCTTACCTTTAGGGTAAACTATGCCCTAGGGGCATAGTCAAGGGCTGGAGAATTTTTTGAAAGGAAAATTCGATGGACGAGAATTTGATCAAGACTGGCGATTTCGCCAAAATGTGCGCTGTCAGCAAAAAGGCGCTCTATTTATATGAAGCAAAGGGACTTTTGAAGCCGGCAGTTGTCAAAGATAATAGCTACCGCTACTACCGGCTGGAGCAAGTGGACCAGGTAGCGACCATTCGCCTGTTGGAAAAACTGGGCAGCAGCCTGGAGGAAGTTGGCCGCTTTTTTGCCTTGACCAAACTGCAGGACCGCCGCAGCTACCTGCTCAAACAGCAGGATGCCGTTGAAGACGCCTTGAATCAGCTAAGGCGGATCAAAAGCAGCCTGCTCTTTTTTGACAAGCGGATTGTTGATTTTGAGCAACTTGGCTGCCAGAATCTGGCCATTGAAAGCTGCCCTGAGGAATATCTCGAGGTAAGTCCCTTTAGGCGGGGCGTCTCGCTGAATCCGATCAGCTTTGGCCCTCGCTACGGGGTGATGACTGATGATTTTGCCCAAGCAACGATCAGCCGCTTTTTCAAGGTGGTCAGTGAAGGAGAAGGCAATTTTCTCAAGGCAGCAGGCAACTATGCCTATTTTTACCAGGAACTGGACAATGAACAGGTGGCAGCCAACGGGCCACGCGCTCTGGAATTTATGCAAAAACAGGCAGGAGTAGTGCCACCTTTTTATCAAGAAGATTTCAGCAGTTCTGTTTTAGGCCACGGCGGGTCGGTGATCATCAAGTATTCGGCTAAGCTGAAGTCTTGATCTCTTTGCGACTAAGCAAGCAGCATTTGTACGTAACAAAAAGTGCAAAAAAGATCAAAAAAGAAATCCATCACATTTGCGATCTTTTTTTGCTAAAAAAACACGTAAAAGTAAGCGCAAAAAAGATTGAAAAAGAAATCTATCACATTTACGTGCAAGTTGCAATAATTATGGGGAGGTGAGAACCATGCGTGAGACTAAGAATCTAGTTTTTAAGGAACGAGTTTCGAATACTTTTTTGAAAACGGTCAGCGCTTTTGCGAATTACGGTACCGGAGAGATTAAATTTGGAATAAAAGATGATGGAGAAGTTGTGGGGGTAGGTGATCCTGAGAGAGTGTGCTTGGACATCGAAAATAAGATCAACGACTCGATCCAGCCCAACCCCAAGTATGATTTAAATATAGACAAAGATTCGCAGGTCATAACTTTAAAAGTTTATCAAGGACCGACTCCCCCGTATTTTTATAAGTCCAAGGCTTACAAGCGCAATGATAGTGCTTCGATTGAAGTGGATTCAGTAGAATTATCTCGCTTGTCCCATCAGACCCTGTCCAATTGGGAGAACAATCGAACTTATCCTGACCTGGTCAACCTGCTCTTGCTGGTCATTGGTGCAGTGGTTTTACGTAACGCAGTCAGTCAAGCTGCCTATATAATTCTATTTGTGGTCGTCAGCGTGTCCTTTTTGCTGATGCAGATTGTTAAAAGAATCTAGGAGGGATAACCATGAACCTGTTAATCTTAATTGGCCTGGCAGTCACTTTTGTCGGTATTTTTTATACTTGGTACCAAATCTATGCTTTGATGCGCCTTGATGCAGAGATGCGCGGCATTCCGCATCCCAAAGGAACCGCCTTGTTTCTCAGCAGCGGACAAAAAGGGGAGGGCCTCTTGGCCTACTTGATCTACCGCAAGAGATACCCTTTGACTTCACCCACCCCCAAAGACCGGGCCAAAAGCGACCAACTTAAAAAACAAGCCTGCCTTGGAATTGTCTTCATGGCCGTTGGCGCCTGTATCGCAATTATTGGCCTAAGCATCAGTTAGCATCATCTAATCTGAATTTTTCGGCAGATTGCCAAAAAGCGGTAAGCTAAAATTTGCCGCTTTTTGCATTTTGACTCTGGCTTGCAAGAAATGGACAAGTCTCCAGGGAGAAATATTTAAGCGCAAATGAGAGCTTTTCTCAGCATTTTTTGGCAAAAAGCAGCTTTTTAACGAATGCGTAGAAATAGGCATTTTTACGCATTCGAATGCTGGTTAATCAGGACGAATTTTTTAGGATTTTTCCCGCTCCAATGCACCTTTATGTTAAAATATAAATGTAAAGACGCATTCAACGAAGGGAGGATTTGACCAGCAAAATGGGCCGCAAAGTCAAGAAAACAGAAAGCAGCCGAAACATTCGGCCGCTGAAGACAGCAAAAGAAATCAACGCCATGAAGCGGGCGCTCCAGTTCGGAACCGGGACTGTCACCGGGCAAAACAGAAATGGCCTGCGTAACGCCATGATTTTTGTCTTCGGCATCAACACTGGCCTCCGGATTTCCGATATCGTCAAGGCCAAGGTCGCTGATATTGAGGACGGAGAATGGTACAACCTGGTTGAAACCAAAACCCACAAGAACCGGCATGCCTACATTGGCAACATCAGCCAGGATTTGGCCGACTACATCGCGCAGATGCATCTAAAGCCGGATGACTGGCTTTTCCCATCCAGAAAAGGGGAGGGGCATATCGAAGGCAAGTCTTTCTACAAGGACTTGAAGCGGGCAGCCCGGCAGTGCGAAATTGATCCGAATACTGTCGGCACGCACACCCTGCGCAAGACTTTCGGCTATCACTATATCAAGAGCGCGACCACCCCGGCTGGCGATCCAGACCCCCGGGCGCTTTACAAGCTGCAGAAGATGCTGAACCACAGCAGCCCGACGACGACTTTGCGCTACATTGGTCTGGAAGACGAGAGCATGGAAGAAGATCTGAAGACTTTCCGATTAGGATAAAAAAGCTTTTTCGAATTGATGATTATTTGCGCTTAAATGTGCAACTGGTCGCATCTGACTTTTTGAGCGCAACAGAATCGCTCTCTCAATACTGACAAAAAGTCAGCATATTCTATAGACATAATAATGATTATGTAAACTAAAAGGCTAAAACAAAATCCTTCGAATTTTTCCGAAGGATTTTTTCTTTTACTAATTTAAAAACGGCTCTGCAGAATTTTGGCAAAGTCTTCGATATAGTAGCCGGAATTGTCTTTTCTCCAAAAAGCACAGTAGTTCTTTCTAACAGGATCACCGTTCCTAACCAGCGGGATCCGGGCAATAGTACTGTCACTTTGCGGCTGGCTGCCAATCACGTCAACCGGAAGGTAACCCTGGCCGGTGATAACCTTCATTCTTGCTTCTTGAAGCGAGTCCGCAAACAAGAAGTCCCCCTTGATGCCGACGACCTCCCCGTAGTATCTTTCTTCTTCCTGGCGGCCGGCGGAGTTGATCACCAGAATGCAGGCGGTGTTTTTCAGTTCGGAAATTTCCAGCTGATCCAGCCGGCTCAGCGGGTTGCGGCTGGAAATCTCGGCGTATATCCGGCTTTCAGCCAGAACTTCATTGTTGTAGGCATCAGAAAAAGCACGCCGCTGGTCATTCAAGGCCAGGTCGATATCGTTTTTCTCCATGGCTTCATATAGTTCATCGTGGCTTCTGGAAATGACGCTGACTTCCACGGTCGGGTATTTTTGCGAGAATTCCGCAACCGCTTCGGTCAGTTCATTGCCGTTGTATCCCTTGTAATAGCCGATGCGCAGCGAAGCATGATCATGATCCGCGATTCGTTTGGTTTCCCGTTTCATCTGCTCAATGTCGCTCATGATGATCAGGCTTTTTCGGTAAAAATGCTCCCCTGCCGGCGTCAGCGTAAAAGTACGGTTGTGCCGGTCCAGCAGCTTCACATCGAGTTCTTCCTCAAGCTTCTTGATCTGCTGGGAAATAGCCGATTGCGAGACATGGCAGCGCTCGGCTGCTTGGTAAAAGCTGCCGGTTTCCACCACAGCCTGCAGGTATTCGATCTGTCTAAAAAGCATTTGATTGCCTCCTTCTCTGCCTATATGATACATCGATTACTGTAGCTTATCAATATGAACAGTATAAAGAATTGATTGATTAGCTGGACTTGCCTATACTAATAATAAATCTAGAGCAAAGAAGCTTTTTACCAAAAGGAGAAGGTGACAGATTCTAGAGAAAGCAAGCAACCATTGCAAATCCAAACTACAAATATCGCGCAAATCTACCAATAAACTATTAGATTAATATTTTTACAGAGAAGAAAGGCAAAAAAATGAAAGACGTAATGATTTTAACTGGTGCTGGACAAATTGGCATGGCTATTGCCCGGAGAATGGGCTACGGCAAGAAGATCGTCATCGGCGACAAGAGCTTGAAGAATGCCGAAGCAATTGCCAAGACGATGAACGAAGCCGGTTTTGACGCGGAAGCAGTCGAAATGGACCTGTCTTCACGCCAATCCATCAAGCAGCTGATTGAAAAGGCAGCCAGCTACGGCGAAATTTCCATGCTGGTCAACGCTGCCGGCGTGTCACCGAGCCAAGCCTCAATTGAAACGATCTTGAAAGTCGACTTGTACGGAACTGCGGTTTTGCTTGAAGAAGTCGGCAAGGTCATCAAGAAGGGCGGCGTTGGCGTGACGATTTCCAGCCAGTCCGGCTGGCGCATGCCGGCCCTAAGCCAAGAAGAAGACGAACTGCTGGCAACCACGCCAACTGAAGAATTGCTGAAGCTGCCGCTTTTGCAAGCAGAAAACATCCGCGACACCCTGCACGCTTACCAGATGGCTAAGCGCTGCAATGAAAAGCGGGTCATGGCTGAATCTGTCAAGTGGGGCGAACGCGGTGCCCGCTTGAACGACATCGCCCCGGGGATCATCGTCACTCCGCTGGCCCTGGACGAATTCAACGGCCCACGCGGTGACTTCTACAAGAACATGTTCGCCAAGTGCCCAGCTGGCCGGCCAGGTACTGCTGACGAAGTTGCCAACGTAGCTGAGCTGCTGATGAGCGACAAGGGCGCCTTCATCACTGGTTCCACCTTCTTGATCGACGGCGGCGCCACCTCAAGCTACTTCTACGGCCCGCTCAAGCCAGAAAAATAAAGAGCATAACAAGCATAAAGTGACAAAAAGCCTCCAGGACTGCCGCAGCAGTTTCCCGGGGGCTTCTTTGTCTAGATAAAGTAGGGAATTAATAAATAGTCATCAGTTGCTCTCAGTTTCAAGCAGTCCGTACGCGGGAAGCGGATCCGCGGTCTGCAGCAACTCGCGATAGCGCCGCTGTTGGTTCTGCAGGTCTTCATCGGCAATCGTGCGGGCGCCGAAAGTCATGAAGGGACGGATGTATTTCATGCCGGTCAAGCCGGCCATTGACTGGTAGGGCCGGAGCAATTCCGCCAGCCGGTAGCCATGCAGGCCTTCACGGGTGTAATGTTCCTGCCCGCCGCCAACGGAAACGCAGACCAGCAGCTCCTTGCCATGCAAGGCTTTGCCCTTGCTGCCGTAGGCCCAGCCATGAGTCAGCACGTCATCTTCCCACTGTTTTAGTAGGGCCGGGCTGCTGTACCAGTAAACCGGGAATTGGAGCACAACCCGGTCGGCCGCTTCCAGCGCCGCCTGTTCAGCGGCCACGTCGATTTTGAAGTCA
>NZ_BOCG01000273.1 GCF_016587775.1 Lactobacillus nasalidis
TGGCATCATGGCGGCCTACTGCCTGGGCGTGCCGATGGTTTTTGCCAGAAAAAAGAAGCCTTCAACCGTCACTGACGACGTCTACACGGCTGAAGTCTTCTCCTACACCAAGCAGGTGACCAACACCATCTCCGTTGAGGCCAAGTTCCTTGACGCCAGCGACCGGATTCTGGTCATCGACGACTTCCTGGCCAACGGTGAAGCAGCCAAGGGCCTGATCTCCCTGGCTGAACAAGCCGGCGCCACCGTTGTCGGCGTGGGCGTTGTCGTGGAAAAAGCCTTCCAGGGCGGCCACGACTGGCTGGTCGACCATGGCTACCGGCTCGAGGCCCTGGCCAGCATCAAGGCCTTCAACGACGGGAAAGTCATTTTCAACTAGTTACTGACAGTGGGAGTTATTAAATAAATATGGATCAAACACAAGAACCTTCGCAAAGCCGTTCCTTCGTTCTCGGCCTGCAGCACCTTTTGGCAATGTACTCCGGGGCCGTGGCTGTCCCGATCTTGATCGGCAACGCCCTGCACTTCAACTCAGAGCAATTGACCTACCTGGTCTCCATTGACATCTTCATGTGCGGACTGGCCACCCTCTTGCAGCTGCTGCGCAACCGCTACTTCGGCATCGGCCTGCCGGTTGTCCTGGGCTGCGCCATCCAGGCGGTGGCCCCTTTGGAAATGATCGGGCAAAAGTACTCTATCGGCACCATGTACGGGGCCATCATCGTTGCCGGGATCTTCGTCTTCCTGATCGCCGGGGTCTTCTCCAAGATCAAGAAGCTTTTCCCGCCGGTAGTGACGGGCACCTTGATCACCACGATCGGCCTGACCCTGATTCCGGTCGGCATCCAGAACCTCGGCGGCGGAACTGCCAGCGCCAAAGACTTCGGGGATCCTAAGAACCTCTTGGTCGGCTTCGTCACCATCTTGGTGATCGTGGCCCTGCAGGCCTTCGCCAAGGGTTTCCTGGCTTCAATCTCCGTTTTGATCGGCCTCATCGTCGGCACCCTGCTGGCTGCCTGCATGGGGATGGTTTCCCTAACCCCGGTGACCCAGGCTGCCTGGCTGCACTTCCCGCAGTTCTTCTACTTCGGGATGCCGAAGTTTGAATGGTCTTCCAGCCTGACCATGATGATCATCGCCCTGGTTTCCATGGTTGAATCAACCGGTGTCTTCTTCGCCCTGGGCGACCTTTTGGGCAAGGACATTACTGAAGACGACCTCAAGCGCGGCTACCGGGCTGAAGGTCTGGCCCAGATTTTCGGCGGCCTCTTCAACACCTTCCCTTACACCACCTTCTCCCAAAACGTCGGCCTGCTGCAATTGTCCGGCATCCGGTCCAAGCGGCCGATCTACTGGGCAGCCGGCCTTTTGATGGCCATGGGCCTTTTGCCGAAAGTCGGCGCCCTGGTCACCATCATGCCAACGGCCGTATTGGGCGGGGCCATGGTGGTCATGTTCTCCTCCATCGCCGTTCAAGGGATCAAGATGCTGCTCAAGGTCGACTTCAGCGACAACCACAACCTTTTGATCGTGGCCATCTCCCTGGGTCTGGGCCTGGGCGTCTCCGTTTACCCAAACATCTTCCAGGCTCTGCCAAGCCAGCTGCAGCTCTTCCTGGAAAACGGGATCGTGATCGCTTCAATCTCTTCCGTCCTTTTGAACTTGATCTTTAAGGGCAAAAAGGGATTGGAAGAAAACTGATTTTGACATTAATTAAACTAAAGTCCCCTTCTTTTGAAGCGGGACTTTTTATTTTGCCATCAACAGCTCCATTAAAGACAAGGCATATCAATTCCAAACAAACTAAAACGACCCCTGTAAAAAATACAGAGATCGTGTAGTACACCTGCTACTCAAATGCAGATTCCCCGTTAGTTTGAATAACTTTCTTGTACCAATCAAAGGAATCCTTTTTATATCTGTTATAAGTTCCTTGACCGAAATCGTCTAAATCGACATAGATAAATCCATACCGCTTAGACATTTGAAGAGTTGAGTTTGACAATAAGTCAATTGGTCCCCAGGTAGTGTAGCCCATCAATTCGACGCCATCATCATTGATCGCCTGCGCCATAGCTTGAATATGGCCCTTAAAATAAGCAATCCGGTAATCATCGTGAACCTTTTTATCATCTGTCAGGATGTCTTTGGCACCAAGGCCGTTTTCTACAACCATCAAAGGCTTGCGATAACGATCATAAAGATCTGACAGCGAGATTCTCAGCCCGATTGGGTCAATTTGCCAGCCCCATTCACTCGAAGGAAGGTAAGGGTTCTTAACTCCAATGGTAGTATTGCCGCTAGTTAATTCCAGGCCGGCTTCATTAGCTGCCATACAAGATGATTGGTAGTAGCTGAAAGAAACAAAATCTACGGTGTTCTCCTTTAAGACCTGCTTATCTTCTTCAGTCATCCCAACATCCATACCTTCTTTTTGGAATTTGACTCTTAAGTAAGCCGGATATTCGCCAAAGACCTGCACGTCTGCGAAGGCATAAACTTGACGCATCTTTTGCTGAACGGCTAAAACATCTTCTGGTTTGCATGTGTAGGGGTAGTAAGTCAGCTTAGTAGTCATGCAGCCCACCTTGCTTTGCGGGTACTTCTGATGAATATACTTAGTGACCTTGGCACTTGCAACCAGCTGATTGTGCATGGCCCGATATAAGACTTCTTGGAATTCATCTTTTTCAAAGCGTGATTCAATCAGACCGCCTGTCATAAAGGGGTGGCGCAAGATGCTGTCAACTTCATTAAAAGTCAGCCAATACTTAACCCGGTCACCTAAGCGGTCGACCACGGCTTGGACATATTTTTCAAAAAATCCAATTAATCTCCGGTCATTCCAGCCATTGTAAGCTGTAGCCAGGTGCAGGGGCAGTTCATAGTGGGAAAGGGTAATAATTGGTTCAATCCCATACTTTAAACATTCGTCGACAACATTGCTGTAGAAGTCCAGGCCTTCTTCATTAATGTCATCATCTCCGTTTGGAACAACCCGGCTCCAAGCGACTGAGAACCGGTAGGCCTTAAAACCCATTTCGGCGAATAAGGCGATATCTTCTTTATACTTTTCGTAGTAATGAATCCCGTGCCTCTTAGGATAAAGAGTCTCATCGTCAGACTTCAAAGCCTCTTCTATCATCTCGTCCGTAATATCCGTATTCTTTTTAATATTGTTCAGTTCCTTCAAGCCTTGAGGGTTGCGGAACTTCTGAACGTCAGCTACAGAAACGCCTTTACCGCCTTCATTCCAGGCCCCTTCGATTTGGTTGGCAGCAGTTGCCCCGCCCCACAAGAATCCTTTTGGAAAGGTGTATTTCGTATCGGTCATATTATATTTCCTCCGTATTTTTCATACTTTTTTAGTATAGCACCCATTTTTGAAAACGCTATTTCAGTTTTTTAGTCCTGTCTAATCAGCCGATCCAGGCAAAAGCAGGACGCAGCGCAGGCTGTCTAAAGCAATAACATGTTCATCGATAACCACCTTGTCTTCCGTATAGCCCCGGACAAAGCCAACTATTTCCTCCGGCCGCTTGCCGTTTTCATCTACTTCTCCAAGCTGAACAATTACCGCCTGCTGGTTGCTAAAAGCCAGGGCCAGCACCCGCGCGCACTCCTCCTGGCTCATCTCCGAGCGCTCTGGCACGATCTTCTCTTGCGTCTCCTTGTTGATCATGGCCGTGTGGTCGCTTAAGAAAAAGCCCGCCCACTTCTTCATCCCCCGGTCTTGATAACGGGCAAAAAAATCCGTCACCCGCTGGTCAAACTCCTTACTCATAGGCGTTGCCCCCATTGTGGCCGCCAACCAAGCGGCTTCTGGCAATTGCCGTCGCGCCAGGCAAAAGGCTGGAAGCCCGTACGACGCTGGCAAAGCCGTACTTCTTGCGCAGCTTGTCGATTACCTGGTCCCATTTCTTCCGCTTGAGCTGCTCGCCTGGCGAAAGGAAAAAGGTCAGCTGCTGGCAGTCAGCCGGCACCAACTGGCTGTAGGTCACGCCCAGCTGTCTGACGGCCTGCCCGCGCCACTTCTTCCGGAAGAGCGCCCAGAGTTTCGCCACCAAATCGCTGGAAACGTCCGTCGGCGTGATCTTCTCTTGAATGCTGAAGCCAGCTGGATCGGCTTCATAGTCAGCGTAGCCGACATAGAGGCTGACCCGGCCGGCCAGCAAA
>NZ_BOCG01000274.1 GCF_016587775.1 Lactobacillus nasalidis
TGGTGGCTGCCACCGTGATCCGTCTTTTGGCCAAGCTGCCGCGGGCAAATTGGCCGCAGCCGGCGCCGATGAAGGCACAAATGATTTCGGGGATGCCGCCGCCCAAGAGGAAAATGAAGCCGCCGCAGGCCAAAGCGGCTGCCAGACTTGATCCCCACAAAGGATACCGGCCCTTGAGGTGTTCGATTTCCCCCAGCCGGCGGCGCACGGTCTTGATTTCAAAGTCGCCGTCGGCGGCCTCGAACTGGCGGACAAATTTTTCCAGCTCGTTCAGCTTGGCCATGTTCACCCCGGTCGTAGGCAGGGCCAGGCTTTGTGAATAAGACTGGTTGTCAACGTCAAAATAAGTGCAGACGATCGAGATCAGCCCGATGTCAGTGCTGCAGGTCAGGTCCAGGGTTCTGGCCATGGTGTCCATCGCGTCGCGCACCCGCCAGGCACCGGTGCCGCAGCTCAGCATCATCAAGCCGACCCGGGAGATGATCGACCCCTTCTCAATCAAGGTTGCTTCCTTGATCTTGGTCTTGTCGTCACTTTGAAAAAATTCTTCCCACTGCACCCGCATGTGGTGGTGGTGCGAGAGGTGGTGTTGGTACTCTTGCTCAGTACTTTCGGTTTTCATGAGACCGTTTTTGCCTTCTTTCGTTTTCTTTGCATTTCTCAACTTTTTCAATTTTAGCATAAAAAGACGCTGTAATTTTCACACCTTCTTTTTCAAGCGCTTGCAAAAAGCACTATCGCCTTTATTTTTTAAAGCTGATAAACTTAAACTAATAATTAAAATTATGAAAAGAGGGACCCGCATGGAGCAAAAAGAAATTTTTAGAAGTTTCCGCAAATACGTCAGCGCCAACGTGGCCAGCATGATCGGCCTCTCCTGCTACGTACTGGCCGACACCTACTTCGTCGCCAACGGGCTGGGGGCCAGAGGGCTGGCCGCCTTGAACATCGGGCTGCCGGTCTACAATTTCATCGACGGCCTGGCCCAGATGTTTGCCATCGGCGGAGCGACAATGTTTTCCATCGCCAAGGGACGGGGGGAAAAAGACCAGCAGAGCCGGGTCTTCTCGCAGATGCTGCTGTTTGCGATAATGGCCTCCCTGGTTTTCTGGCTGGCCGCCCTGGCCTTCGTGCATCCCCTGGCCAGACTGCTGGGAGCCAACGGGCAGACTGAACAGATGGTGGTCACTTATATCCGGATTGCCCTGCTCTTTGCCCCGGCTTTCATCGGCAACGACATTCTGAGCAACTTTGTCAGAAACGACGGCAACCCGCACCTGGCCATGTTTGCCCGGCTTTTCTCCTGCGTGTTCAACATCGTGTTTGACTACATCTTCATCTTTCCGCTCAAGCTGGGCATGCTCGGGGCCGTCCTGGCCACCGGTTTCTCGCCGCTGATCGGCATCCCCCTCCTGCTGACTCATTTTGCCAAAAAACGCGCCAGCTTCCGCTTTGTCTGGGGCAAACCGGACGGATCCATGCTGGCCAAGGCCGTTTCACTAGGCTTTCCGGCCCTGATCACCGAACTGTCTGCGGGGATCGTGATGATCGTTTTCAACTTCCTCCTGCTCGGCTTCAGCGGCAACGACGGCGTGGCTGCTTACGGAGTCGTGGCCAACATTTCAATCGTGGTCATCTCGATTTTTTCAGGCATCGCCCAGGGAATTCAGCCGCTGGTCAGCCAGGCTTACGGCCAAGAGCAGCTGCCGGTCGCCAAAAAGATCTTCAAGTACGGTCTGGGCACGGTTTTGCTGACGGCAGCCGCCAGCTATGCCCTGCTCTTTTGGCAATGCGACCTGATCGTGTCCCTGTTCAATCATGATCACAATTCAGTCCTCCAGGCCCTGGCCAACCACGGCGTCAAGCTGTATTTCACCGGGATCGCCTGCGCCGGTTTCAATGTCCTGCTGGCGGGGTATTTTTCTTCAATCGAGCTGGCCGGACCGGCCCAGCTGATTTCCCTGCTGCGCGGGATTTTCCTGATCGTGCCAGTCGCCTTTGTTCTGGCCAGACTGTTTGGCTTGACCGGTCTGTGGCTGGCTTTTCCAGCAACCGAGCTTTTGGTCAGCCTGCTGGGCCTCTACTTGACCCGCAGCCACGGCCTGTTTGAAGCAAAGCGTCTTTCTTGATGAAGGACGCTTTTTTCACGCAAAAAAATCGCCTCACCTGCAGGTGAGACG
>NZ_BOCG01000275.1 GCF_016587775.1 Lactobacillus nasalidis
CAAAATGGCTTCGCCATGCTTTTGGATCAAGTCTACCAAATATTGGATTCCTCCACGCTCCATCCCATATTTTCGGCTGAGGTAGGTGCCTCTTCTATGATCGTCTACCCATTCGTGGTAGATAGCGAGTTTTATTTCTTTAGTGTATTTAGTCATGAAAATAACCCCCGAAATTAGTGTCCTAATTTCGGGGGTCATATCAACTTGGCTGTTTTTCATTTGCTATTTTACTGGCACGCAGTGCTTGTCGTTGATGGCTTTGACCTTGTCCACCCGCCGGCGGTATTTTTCTTCCATCAAAGGCTCCGTGGACAGCCAGGTCTTGACGATTTCACCGGCCATCATATCCCCGATAATCTTGGCGCCCAGGCACAAGACGTTGGAATCAGTGTGCTGGCGGGCCAGCTTGGCGCAGAACGGATCCTGGCAGACAGCGGCATAAATGCCGTTGATCTTGTTGGCGATCAAAGCGCTGCCGTAGCCAACCCCGTCAACGAAAATTCCCCGGTCGCATTCACCCTTGGCCACGGCCAGGCTGGCCGGGTAGACGAAGTCGGAAAGGTCGCAGGATTCTTCATTGTCGGTCCCGAAGTCAACGACTTCATAGCCCTGTTCTTCCAAGTAAGCCTTGATTTCATTCTTCAGCCGGGTGCCGGCGTGATCGTTTGCCATTGCAATTTTCATTTTCTTACCTTCTTCTAAAAACAACTGCTTTCGTCCCTATTCTACCATTTTTCTGCAGGACTTTTACCGGCAATTCAGCTGGCTTTTCATCCAATTAAGACAATTTCTTCCAATTTTGACAACCAATCGAACATAAATAATTCTTACTCTCCATCTAGAATGATTGGCATATCAGGAAAAGTTTCACTTGAACAAGGAGGGGGACATCATGTCTGCCAGAAAAGTCATCACGGGCGTCCTTGCCGTGGGCACCACCATCGCCATCGCTATTGACGGCTACCTGCTGTTTCTGAAACCGGAGCAAGAAAACACAGCCTCCAGCACGGCTTTATCGGCCGAAACATCTAGCTCAAGTTCAACCGCTGCCTCATCCTCGGCCTCGTCAGCAGCTTCTTCATCAAGCACTTCTTCCGGTCTTAAAGACGGAACCTACAGCGGCAAATCCGTCAGCACCCAGTGGGGCGAAGTCCAGGTGCAGATCAAAGTCAGTGGCGGTAAAATAACAGCCGTCAATGTTTTGAAGTACCCGTCCGACAATGACCACTCCCAGTCAATCAACGACCAGGCCCTGCCGATCTACAAAGAAGAAGCTTTGAAGGCACAAAGCGCCAATATTCAGCAGGTGTCCGGGGCAACGGTGACCTACGAGGGCTTCACCAGCTCCCTGCAAAACGCCATCACCCAGGCAAAAGAAAGCTAGTGCGGCCATGACTGACTACTGCCTGCACCGCACCGCCGAAGCAATGACGATTCCTTTTACCATTTCCCTGGCCAGCCGCCAGCAGCCGGCGGCCAGCCTAAAGCAGGCTTTTGCCAGAGCCTGCCGGCAGATTCAGCAGGAACTTAAGCGGCTGGAAAGCGATTATTCCGCCTTTCTGCCCGACTCCCTGGTCAGCCGTTTTGCCCAAGGAGAAGAACGGATTCTCCTGGCCAGTCCCGAATTTCAGCAGGTCTACGCGGCCGCGCTTCTGGCCCGAGAAGAGACCGACGGCGCTTTTGACCCTTATTTTGCTGGCAAGTTTGACCCCACCGGCCTGGTCAAAGGCTGGGCCATTCAAAAATGTTTTGCCAGTCTGCTCCTGCCCCTGGCCAGCTTTCCAGAAGTTGCCGGCCTGTGCATCAACGGCGGTGGGGACCTGCACGCCTGGACAAGGGACGGCTTTCGCTGGAAGGTCGGCATTGAGGACCCAAAGCAGCCCGACCAGCTGCTGGCGATTTATGACCTGGCCAGCCAGGCCTGCGCCAGCTCCGGCTTTGCCCACCGCGGCCAGCACGTGACCTTGTCCGGCCCGGCCGACCTCAGCCAGGTCACGGTCCTGGCACCCAGCCTGACTTTTGCCGACATCTGGGCCACCGCCGGCCTGGCCATGGGCGAAACTGCCTTCAAGCGCCAGATTGCCGCCAAGCGGCTCAGCGGCTTGTATGCCGCCAAAGACGGCCGCCTGGTCCTGTTTAAAGAAGGAGAGCTCCACTATGTTCAAAAAGCATGATTACACCCTGGGCGTTTTATGGGCCGCGGCGTTTTTCATCCTTCCCCTGCCCTTTATCCAGACCCTGGAAGCCGGCCTGCCAGCCGCCTATCAGTCAGAAAAGCTGGCCATCATGGCCGGGACGATTGCCTATGTCTGGCTGCTGCTGGCCATTTACCTCAGCACCCGCCCCCACTGGCTGGACCGGCTGATCGGCCTGCCAAAAGTCTACATGATTCACGGAATCATGAGCATCGGGGCCATCTTTTTGGCCTGGCTGCACATGGAGGGGGCGCCTTCAGCGGGCCTGATCAAGCAGACCGGCAATGCCGCCTTTTACCTCTTCTTGGCCCTGGCCCTTTATTCATTGGTCTTCATGGCCGGCTGGCTGACCAAGCGGGTCCCTTTTTTAGCCAAAATCAAGCGGCTTTTGGAAGAAAAAGTCTTCCGGCATGAAGTCTCAATTTGGCTGCACCGCCTGAACCTGCTGGCAGTTTTGCTGGTATTCGTTCACATTCAGCTGATTCCCTACATCCGGGCCATCACGCCTTTCATGGCCTGGATCTGGGCCGCGACCGTCTTCGTTTTCGCCAGCTACTTCCTCAGCCTGGCCAAAAGCCGGGGCAAAAACAACGCGGAGCTTTTGAGCCGGCGCCTGGTCGCCGACAATGTCCTGGAACTGACTTTAAAGACTGACCAGGACTTGGCAGACTTTGAGCCAGGGGACTATATCTTCCTCTCATTTCCGGATGAAGCCGGCCTTGAGGAGCCGCATCCCTTCTCCTTTGTCAACCTGCCCAGGGATGAAAAGCAGATCACCCTGGCCATCAGAGGCGACGGGGACTTCACCAGACAGCTGCAGGAGCTCGCTCCTCCGGTCCGGGCCCGGATCAGCCCGAGCTTTGGCCGCTATCAAGAAGCCGTTGCTGAACAAAAGCCGGACCAGCTCTTGATCATTGCCGGCGGGATCGGGGTCGTCCCCCTCCTGTCGGTGATCGACGGCAACCCGGACCTGCCAGCCCAGGTCTTTTACAACGCTCACACCCGGGATTCTTTGATCTATGAGGAAAAATTCCTCCACTGGAGCAGCCGGGGCAATTTCAAGAGCCGCTGCCAGGTCGGCCGCTTCAAGGACGAGGAAGTCTTAGGGGCCCTGCCTCAGAACCTGTCGGGCCTTCAAGTGCTGATCGGCGGGCCCCAGGCCATGGCTGACCACTGGATCGGCCTGCTGAAAGGCGAGGGCCTGCCGGCCGGGCAGATTTACTATGAAGAATTTGACTGGTAATAAGCAAAAAAGTGAAACCACCTAAGATGGTTTCACTTTTTTCATGCTTATTTGGCAATGTAGGCATACTTGAAGTTGTAGCAGACGCCCGCACTGTTGTAAATGATGCCCTTGACCTTGCTCTTGATCATCCAGGCCTTGCTGGACTGGGTCAATGGCGTCACGCCCTGGTTGACCATCAAGACGTTTTCGGCCTGGGCCAAAATCTTCATGCGCGCCGTTCCTGAACTAGTCTTGGAAGCCGCGATCAGCTTGTCGTATTCCTTGTTGCTCCAGCCACCGTAGTTGTAGGAGTTGCCGGTCGTTTCACAGTCAAGGAAGGAGATCGGGTCGGCGTAGTCGGCGATCCAGCCAGACAGGGTGCATTCAAAGTTGCCGGCCAGGACCCGGTTCAGCTTGGTCTTGGAAGGGATGCTCTGGACCTTGACGCTGATCTTGGAGCCAAAGGCCGTCTCCAGCTCGCTTTGCACGAATTCGGCCAGCTTCTTGGAGGTGTCGTCATCAGTTGACAGGATGGTGAAGGAAAGCTTGCTGAGGCCAACAGCCTTCAGCCCCTTTTCAAAGTACTGCTTGGCCAGCTGCTTGTTGTAGCTGGTGTACTTCTTGGACTCGCTGCTTTGGGTCAGCTTGGTGAAGTCTTTCCCGTTCACGGTCGTAAGGCCGCTGGAGGTAAAGGTCGTAGCCGCCGTGTAGGTTGCCCCCAAGGTCTTTGAAAGAGAGTTGCGGTTGATGGCCATGGAGATCCCCCGGCGCAGGTCAGTGTTCTTAAACTTGGAGTACTTCTTCATGTTGAACTGCAGGTACTCGGTGCTGGCCAGTTTTCTGACCGTGTAGCCCGAAGACTTGGCCAGCTGCTTGGAAGCCTGGGAGTCCAGGATCGCCCCGTCCAGCTTGCCGTCTTGGTAGAGGTTGTAGGCCGTTGACGGAGACTTTTGCACGGAGTAGTTGATCTGGGTCAGCTTGACGTTCTTCTTGTCCCAGTAGTACTTGTTCTTGACCAGTTTCCAAGAGAGGTTGGACCCGGTCCAGCCCTTGTGGATGAATGGACCGTTGTAGACCATGTATTTAGAGGCCGTACCGTACTTAGACCCGTACTTCTTGACCGCCTGCTCGTTTTGCGGGAAAAAGAGCGGGAAGGCCATCAAAAGCTTGAAGTAGGGAATCTTCCGGTCTAAAGTGACGACCAGCTTGTATTTGCCGTCAGCCTTAACGCCCAGGGTTGACGGAGACTTTTTGCCCGCGACGATTGAATCAGCGTTCTTGATGCCCGAGAAAAGGTATGAATATTCTGACGCGGTCTTCGGGTTGACCGTCCGGCGCCAGGAGAAGACGAAGTCCTTGGCCGTCACCTGCTGGCCGTTGGACCACTTGGCATTCTTGCGGATGTTGAAGGTCCAGGTCTTGCCATCTTTAGAAACCGTGGTCTTCGTGGCCAGGGCATTCTTGACCTTGGCATTATTTCCCAGGGTATAAAGCCCCTCCATGACCTGGTTGACCTGGTTGAAAGAAGTGTCGTCCAGGATCTTGGAAACGTCGATCGTGGACAGTTCCGCCTCTTCCATCCAGTTCAGCTTTTGACTGGCGGCAGTCTTGCTGCTGGAACTGTTGCCGCAGGCTGCGAGTAAGGTGCTGGTCAGGACGGCCAAACCGCCCAAGAAGATTTTGCTTTTTTTCATGTTGTCTTGCCTCAAATTAAACCGGGCCAGTTCAACGGCGCGCGATGAACCGGCACAACTGCCATTTTTCCTAATCCTGCATGTCGCCTGTAGTTGTTCTCCTGATTCATCCTTTGTCACGCTCCTTGTTTGAGGTATAAATTAAGTTTTAAGTTATTTTTAATTCTATCAGTTGGAACGGAAAATGCAAGCATCTTTTTTGAAAAAAATAATTTTTATATTATATTGGCTAAAAAATGCATTATCTGACACCCAGTATTTTTTCTTTTTTGCTCAGATTAGCTGACAAAAAAGCCCGCACCAAACGATACGAGCTTCAAACATTAAATCTGTTTTCTATGCGATTCTGGTCATATTAGTGGGCAGATTTCGACTTATTCCATAATGCTTGTCGAAAGTCCCTTGACTTGCTTGATTTTGCCTTTGCTGTCAGTAGATACTCTTAACACATTGCAGTAGTGACTTTCCTTGCTCTTGCGGCCGTGTTTATAAGTAATTTCTTTGTAAATTATTGTGACGTTGTAGTAGTTCTTACTTAGAGGGTAAATATCTACAGTCTTATTACGAGAAGATCCATAGTTGTTGTAAGCGGCTACAATTCGTGAGCGGCTACGTGAACTTTCAGATAAAATGCTCATTGTACGATCTACAACCCAATCCTGAACAGCGCTGCGACTCGCGATTTTATACAATTTGCTAGCCCGCTGCTTAATCTTTTTGGACGTCATTTTTTTAGTATCATAAACGTATACCGCGTTACAGAACGTTTTGATGTTTGCCCTAGCTTTCTTATCCGATGTTTTGACGTTCTTCTTCTTAGCTGCCAATACAGTTGATGATGTTGCTGTCATCGTTGGTGCAGCTACCCCTAAAAGTGCCAGGGCTACTGAAACCGTGCTGACTGCTTTCAGTTTCTTGTCCATAATCTCAACCTTTCATACATTTACATAATATTAAACATTTACACAATTTTATTTTCGTGTGAAAGAAATGCATTGTCAAGGCAGATTTAAAGAGATTGACCAGACAAAAGTAATGCTTTTCACATTTGTCCCCTTTCATGGCGGAAAAACAACCCAGCACAATGATGAACAGTCTGCCAGCCGTTGTGCTTTCCTCCTAAAAATATTGCAGTAAATATTGCAGTTTTTTTATCCGCGATATTACGAACAAGAGGCCTTTAGGCCTCTTTTTTCGTCCAAAACTAAAAAAGCAAACAAAAAACGCGTCCGTGGCTGAACCACAAACGCGTTCTTCGTTAATAATTAATGCCCGAAGGCCGTAATTATTTAAGGGTAACAGTTGCGCCAACTTCTTCAAGCTTAGCCTTAAGGTCGTTAGCTTCGTCTTCTGACAAGCCTTCCTTAAGAACAACTGGAGCACCGTCAACAGTCTTCTTAGCTTCCAGCAAGCCTGCGCCAGTAACTTCCTTAACGATCTTGATAACCTTAACCTTTTCAGTACCTGCTGAAGTCAATTCAACGTCGAAGCTTGACTTAGCTTCTTCAGCAGCACCAGCGGCACCAGCAGCAGCTACAGGAGCAGCAGCAGTAACGCCGAATTCTTCTTCGATAGCGTGTACAAGGTCGTTCAATTCAAGAATTGAAGCACCCTTCAATTGTTCAATGATGTTAGCAGTATCCAAAGCCATTGTAATATCCTCCGAAAATTTGGAATTTAATATCTAATTTAAAATGACCAGACTATTCAGCTGATTCTTCCTTTGATTCAGCGACAGCCTTAACAACGTATGCAAAGTTGCGAACTGGTGCTTGCAATACAGAAAGCAGCATTGAAAGCAGACCTTCGCGACCTGGAATTGCAGCCAGAGCTTCGACTTGTTCCTTGGTAGCAACTTGACCTTCAAGTGCACCACCCTTAATTTCAACAACGTCGAACTTCTTAGCGTAGTCAGCAGCGATGCGGGCAGGAGCAGTAACGTTGTCTTCATCGTCGGTGTAGATCACAGCTGATGGGCCAACGAATACTGGTGCCAAGTCATCCAAGCCGGCTTGAGCAGCGGCACGACGCAGGTAAGTGTTCTTGACAACCTTCATCTTGGCGTTGCTTGCACGCAATTCTGCACGGAAAGCAGTAACTTCGTCAACAGTCAGACCAAGGTAGTTGATAACTACGATGGACTTAGCTGACTTCAGTTCTTCGGCAAATTCTTCAACGAACTTAGCCTTAGCAGCGATAATAGCTTTACTCAAAATTATTCACCTCCATAAAATTTTGTAAAATTCTACAAGGCCTAAAAAAATCCATGCCAACAAGACATGGAGAGTTTAATAATCTTCATTATCTTCTGGCCTCGGCGGGATTGTATTGAGGCTTTGCGCCACCCACGTCTTAGGTTAGAAATTTACTTTATCTAGATTACCACGTCATTCAATGCCTGTCAAACCTTTTTTGCCATTTTCCGCAAAAATCTGTTAAAATCTACTGTAATGACTTTTCATAGGAGGTACTTTCGCTTGAAGAGCAAACTTATCGATATTTTTTACTTCTGCCTGGCCGGCATTTCCGGCACCCTGGCCGTCTTCAGCATGTTCAAGGACCACTCGGCCACTGGCATCGCCCTGGACTTTCTGTTCTTGATCATCAGCGCCTACTTTATCGTGCGCGGTTTTCTGGACATCGAATCTGAAAACAAGAAGCTGGCCAAAAACTGGCAGATTCTTTCCTGGATCGCCTGGTGCCTGCTCCTGGCCGGCGTCGTCCTGGCCCTGACCGGCTACAAGCTGGGCATCAATGCCATGGGCTGGAGCGGCTTCGTCCTTTTCCTGCTCTGCGCTTTCGTCGTTCCCGAACAGGCCAACGACAAGAACTTCCACGTCAAGCGCCGGGACGAGACCGGTTTTGATGACAAAAAATAAACTTTTCTCGGTATTTTCTCATAAAATAAATTATGAATCGCTTACAGTCTGCTTTTGAGAAGGCAGACTGTTTTTTTGCGCTGTTTTGAAAAATTTTCGCCTTGATTTTTTTGCTTTTTAAATTGGTCTAGAGTTTTCATCAAGGGCTCCTCATGGTATAACCATAAACATAAATCTTGCAGACAGATTGGTCTAGAAGGGAGAAAAGCAGGATGAACACTGCTAACACTGTATTCTTAATAATTGCCGCCGTATTGGTCTTGATGATGACCCCGGGCCTGGCCTTCTTCTACGGGGGGTTGGTCTCTAAAAAGAACGTCGTCAACACCATGCTTTCGGTCTTTATCATTTGCGCCCTGGCGATCGTGCTCTTTGTCGCCTTCGGCTACGAGATGTGCTTTGACGGCAACATCGCCGGCATCTTCGGGCACATCCGCCACATTTTCCTCTCAGGCGCGGACTTGAACAGGATCGTGCTCAAAGACCAGGGAATCACGGCCGGCAGCTACCTGCTTTTTGAAATGATGTTTGCCATCATCACCCCGGCCCTCTTCGTCGGAGCCACGGTTGGCCGGATGCGGTTCAACTTCCTCCTGGTTTTCGTCGTCTTCTGGTCGGTACTGGTCTACTACCCGCTGGTGCACATGGTCTGGGGGACCGGCGGCCTGCTGGCCGGCTGGGGCATCCTTGACTTTGCCGGCGGCACGGTCGTTCACATCAACGCCGGCATCACCGCGCTGGTATTGTCAATCTTCCTGGGGCCGCGCTACCGCAAGCAGAGCCAGGCCTACAGCCTGCCTTGGGTATTGCTGGGGACAGCCATCCTCTGGCTGGGCTGGTACGGTTTCAACGCCGGCAGTGCCTTCGGCATGAACAGCGTGGCGCTGACGGCCTGCCTGACCACGACCGTGGCCGCTGCTTCATCAATGATGACCTGGCTGCTGCTTGAGGAAAGCCTGACCGGCAAGG
>NZ_BOCG01000276.1 GCF_016587775.1 Lactobacillus nasalidis
ATCGGCGTGAACCACGGCGCCGTGCAGGCGGCTGCCCGGGTGAACCAGGATGATGTTGTTGACGACAGTGATGGACGCGCCCATCTTCTGCAGTTCCGGCACGTGCCGGGTCCGCTTCGGATAGATCGGATCGATGATGACCCCTTCCCCGGTCTTGGCCGTCAGCAAAAGCGGCGTGATCGGCTGCTGCAGGTCAGTGGCAAAGCCCGGATAGGTCCCGGTCTTGACCTGGACCATCTGCAGGTCCCCGGCTGGGTAGACAAAGAGCGAGTCTTCATCGGTATCGATCACCACGCCCATTTCCTCGACCTTGGCCAAAAAGGCGTCCAGGTGCTCAGCAATGATGTTGTGGATGCGGATCCCGTTGCCGATGCAGGCAGCCATGGAAATGTAGGTGCCGGCTTCGATCCGGTCAGGGATGATCGTGTGCGGCACCTTGGCTTCCAGCCGGTCGACCCCGTCGATTCTGATCGTATCGGTGCCGGCCCCGCGGATCTTGGCGCCCATGTTGTTCAAGAAAGTCGCCAAGTCGATGATTTCCGGCTCTTTGGCCGCGTTTTCAATCACCGTCCGGCCGCTGGCCGTGACTGAGGCCATGATGATGTTCATCGTTGCCCCAACTGAAGCCATCTTCAAGTGAATCTGGGCCCCTTTCAACCCTTCATCAGGCGCGGTAATTACAATCTGCTCATTTTCATATCTAACGTCGGCGCCGAGCGACTGAAAACCCATAATATGCTGGTCAATCGGCCGCGGGCCAATGTCGTCGCCACCAGGAAAACCTACAACAGCCTTGCCAAAACGGCCGAGCAGGGCGCCCATAAAGTAGTATGAGGCGCGCAAGCTCTTAATCTTCCCAGCTGGCAGGGGACTCATCTTGATTTCGGTTGGGTCAATTTGCAGGGTCGTTTCACGAAAGTCGCAGTGCACGTCCATTTCGCTCAACAGGTCCATCAGATTGTCAACGTCGGCGATCCGCGGAACGGATTCCAAGGTCACCGGGGTTCTTGACAGAATCGAGGCTGGAATCAACGCCACCGTCGAGTTTTTCGCCCCACCGATCCAGATGTCACCTTGCAGGGGTTTCCCTCCGTGAATTATCATTTGCTTCATTTGGGAAAGTAGTCCTTTTCTTTTGTCAAATTATCATAATAATGTTAATAGATCTTCGTCAAAAAAACAAGAGAAGAGGCTTCTCTTCTCTTGTCACTATCTTTTATTATCGTACAAAATTTAGAACTTGTCGACCTGCAAACCGCTCGCTGCCCCAATAAAGCCCTTGAACAAACCTTCTGGCCGGTTCGGACGGCTCAGGAATTCTGGGTGATACTGAGCAGCCACGAAGAATTTCTTGTCGGTGATTTCCACGATTTCAACCAGGTGGTTGTCCGGGGAAACGCCGCTGAAGGTCATGCCGGCCTTTTCAAAGGCTTCCCGGTACTTGTTGTTGAACTCGTAACGGTGACGGTGACGTTCCTGGATCACTTCCTGGCCATCGTAGCATTCCCGGGTCTTGGTGCCGGCCTTCAGCATGGCTGGGTACAGGCCCAGGCGCAAAGTGCCGCCGATCTTTTCCTGGTCGCGCTGGTCGGCCATCAAGTCGATGATGTTGTTCTTGCAGTTTGGTTCTGCTTCAGCTGAGTTGGCATCTTCCAGGTGCAGGACGTTGCGGGCAAATTCTACGCTGGCCATCTGCATCCCCAGGCAGATCCCCAGGAAAGGAATATCGTGTTCGCGGGCATACTTGATGGAAGTAATCATCCCTTCCAGGCCCCGGGTGCCGAAACCGCCAGGCACGATCAAGCCCTGGGTGTCCTTCAGCAGGTCAGCCACGTTGTCTTCAGTGATGTCTTCAGCCTGGATCTTGTTGACCTCGATCTTGCTGTTGTACAGGTAGCCGGCGTGCTGCAGGGCGTCGGTTACGGAAATGTAGGCGTCTTCCAGTTCGACGTACTTGCCGACCAGGGTGATCTTGGTCTTGTGCTTCAGGTTCTTGGCCCGTTCGTCCATCCGGCGCCATTCGTCCATGTCGGCAACCGGCTTCGGGCTGTCGATGTGGAGGAAGTCAACGACCTTCTGGTCAACGCCTTGTTCCTGGTAGGACAGCGGCACGTCAAACAAGGACGGCGCGTCCAGGGATTCCACGATGTAGTCCACCGGAACGTCGGTGAAAGTGGAGATCTTGTCCTTCATTTCCTGCGGCACTGGCATTTCTGACCGCAGAACCAGCATGTTCGGCTGAATCCCGATTGACCGCAGCATGGAAACTGACTGCTGGGTCGGCTTGCTCTTCAGTTCCTTGGCTGCCCGCAGGTAAGGAACGAAAGTCACGTGCACGTACATGACGTTTTCAGAGCCAACTTCCCGGCGCATCTGCCGGATGGCTTCCATGAACGGAGTTGATTCCATGTCCCCGACAGTACCGCCGATTTCTGAGATAACGACGTCAGTGTCGGTCATTTGAGCCGCCCGCATGACCTTTTCCTTGATCATGTTGGTCACGTGCGGAATCACTTGGACCGTGCCGCCGTGGTAGTCGCCGCGCCGTTCGCGCTGCAGGACTTCCTGGTAGATCTTACCGGTCGTGACGTTGGAGTACTTGCTGGTTCTGACGTCAACCAATCTTTCATAGTGGCCCAAGTCAAGGTCAGCTTCAGTACCGTCATCGGTCACGAAGACTTCGCCGTGTTGGTAAGGGTTCATCGTGCCTGGGTCGATGTTGATGTATGGGTCAAACTTTTGCATGGTAACTTTCAAGCCGCGGTTCTTCAGCAAGCGACCAATGCTTGATGCAGTAATCCCTTTCCCCAGTGATGATACAACGCCGCCAGTCACAAAGATATATTTGGTCATTGAGCTCTCCTTTGAAAAATAATAAAAAAGCTCCCTTTAATTCAGGGAGCTAAACGCACATAGGGTGCCCAAGCAAAATAATAACGATTTTTCAACCGCAAGTCAAGGACTAAATCCTATTCTTCGTCCTCATCGTCATCCAGGTCATCGTCGTCCATTTGCGACAGCTGGCCTTCGATGCCGTCTGGCAATGAGTCGTCGTCTTCATCGTCTTCGTTGTCGTCGTAATCGTCATCGTAGTCGTAATCGTCACCGGAGTTGTCGTCGTCGTCATCATCGTCATTGTCGCTGTCATCGGACAAGTCTTCGTCTTCCGGGTCGTCGTTTTCGTAGTCGATCACGTCGTCGCCTTCGGTAGTGGCCAAGAAGGCGTTGACCTTCTTGTGGTGCTTGCGGGTAGATGCTTCGTCGCCATCGTCTTCCGGGTGGTCGACTTCTTCATCGACGGCTTCAAACTTGAACCAGGTCCGCAGAGCCCAGACATTTTCACCCATGGAAATGAAGCGGCCATCGGTGTTCATGTCCGTGTAAAATTGTGGCAAGCGCTGCCGAATTTCTTCATCGCTCTTGTTCAGGTACTTTTGCACTTCGTTGACGATATCGGCAAAAGCCATTCTTTCGCCACGGTCTTCCAAAATTGCGTGCGCAACTTCAATCATTGACAATTCGTTGCGATCCACGTCTTTAAAATCAGCTAATCCCACAGTTGAACGTCCTCTCTATTCAATCTTGTCTATTTTACACGTCATTTAAGCAAAAATCAATGAGACGGCATAACTACCAATTAAGTCTACACCACTAAAGAGGTCATATTCAACTTCAAGTTGCCGGCCAGAAGCAATTTCTTTGAATTCCAGCCGCTTGGTTTCAGACAAAAGGTCCAGTTGCCGGCCCTCAACAACGTACTTGCAGCGGCCTTTTTCACCCAAAACGAAGTGCATCTGGGAAAAATTGCCGCGGTCTTCGCCCCGCCGGATCAAAAGCTCCTGCTCTTTCAGCAGCATCTTGACCGGAACATGCTCTGCCTCGTAAAAAATTCTTTTAACCGCGCCGTCTTCCCGCAGCTCGCCTTCTGCCTGCTGGCAGATGGTCTCCGTCTGCCCTTCCTGGGTGATCCGGCTCGTCAAATCAATCTTAATCTTGCTCATGCTCTAAAAAAATTAGTCTCCTTACAATGGCCGTTGACGCAGCCTCTAGCAACTTTTGCTATAATTTTTATAGCTTAGCTAAACATATCTTACTATGTTTTGGCAAAAATAAAAAACAATAAGAATGGAGGATCTACTTTTGACTAAATTTGAAAGCCCTAAATTGGCCCACGAAGTCGTCGTCCGTGACCCCGTGCACGGCTACATCCACCTTGACACCCAAGTAGCCCTGGACGTCGTGCGTTCCAGGGAATTCCAGCGCATGCGGCGGATCAAGCAGCTCGGGCCGACCGCCTTTGTCTTCCCCGGAGCCACTCATACCCGCTTTGAGCACAACCTGGGCGTCTACGAGCTGGCCCGCCGGATCAGCAACCTGTTCACTGACAAGTATCCCAGTCAAAAAGCCGGCGACGGCCTCTGGGACCCGGGCGAAAACCTGCTCGTGCAGATGGCGGGCCTGCTGCATGACATCGGCCACGGCCCTTACTCGCACACTTTTGAGCACCTTTTCGGCACCAACCACGAACAGATCGGCCAGCAGATCATTTTGGATCCTTCAACCGAGGTCAACCAAGCCTTGAGCAAGGTGGACCCGGACTTTCCAAAGGCAGTGGCCAGCGTTATTGCCAAGACTTATCCCAACCCCCAGGTGGTCAAGCTCATCTCCAGCCAGGCCGATGCCGACCGGATGGACTACCTTTTGCGGGATGCCTACTTCACGGGCGCTTCCTACGGGGAATTCGACCTGTCGCGAATTTTGCGGGTCATCCGTCCTTACAAGGAGGGGGTCTGCTTTACGGCCAACGGGATGCATGCCGTTGAAGACTACATCGTCTCGCGCTACCAAATGTACCAGCAGATCTACTACCACCGGGTCAACCGGTCCATGGAAGTTATCCTGCACCACCTTTTGCAGCGGGCCCAGCACCTCTACCAGGAAAAAGAGCTGCCGGTAACGCCGAGTCTGGCCCGTTTTCTGGCCGGAAACTGGCAGCTGCAGGATTATCTGAAG
>NZ_BOCG01000277.1 GCF_016587775.1 Lactobacillus nasalidis
CAAGAACAAGACCAGCAAGATCAAGGGCAAGAAGGTCAAGTTCGACAAGAAGGGGCACGTAACCAGCTTTAGGGGCAAGACCAAGATCAACAGCTCTTGGTACTACTTCACCAAGACCGGGAAGATGGTCAGAAACAAGGCTGTCAAGGGCAGCAAGTACGTTTACCACTATTCAAAGAGCGGCAAGCTGCTGTCAGCCCTGTCAAGTCTCAAGGGCAAGAAGTACTACATTGACGCAACCAGTGCCAAGCCGCGGACGAACTTCATGTACAAGTCCGGCTCCAAGTGGTACTACTTTAACTCCACGGGTCTTGGCAGCAACTCATTTAAGATGCAGTTTACTAAAGAAACTGGCTTGGTAAACACCAACAAGACCTTCGCGAAGAACAACGAAGCTTACAGCTACACGTCTGCCAGCATCGACAACGTCGACGGCTACTTGACTGCCGACAGCTGGTACCGTCCAAAGAAGATCTTGAAGAACGGCACCACCTGGACGAAGACGACGGCCAGCGACAAGCGGCC
>NZ_BOCG01000278.1 GCF_016587775.1 Lactobacillus nasalidis
TTGTCACCATCAAAAGTTGGAGTTACTTCTGATGATGCAACTTCAGTTTGATCTGGGGTTAGGCCAGCGATCGTTGGACTAGTGACAGTCTTCAAACTCTGTGAGTCAACTGGGTTCCAAGTTGTTTCCTTGGTTACCAAGTCTTGAGTACCAGTTTGGGTGAAGGACAAAGTCTCTTCTACTGATGCCGGTGCTTCGAAACCTTCTGGAACTTC
>NZ_BOCG01000279.1 GCF_016587775.1 Lactobacillus nasalidis
CCTTGCTGGCCTATGCCGCTGTCGGCATCGCCATTCCGCTCGTCTTCAGCCGCCGGGCCAGCCAGCCGGGCCAAGAGATCCGGCAAAAGCTCGGCCAGATCAGCAGCTTCATGCTCGACTCCATCATGGGCCTGGCCGAAAGCCTGCAGTTTGGCCAGGGGCCAAAGCGGCAGAGCGAACTGGCGGCGATCGACCAGGGCCTGACCAAGTCCCGGTCCCGCCTGGCAGCTTTGACCAGCCTCCAGCAGCTGCTGACCAATTTGACCATCCTGCTTTCAGCCGCCGGCATGCTGGCCCTGGCCAAAAGCC
>NZ_BOCG01000280.1 GCF_016587775.1 Lactobacillus nasalidis
CCGCCTGCGCCCGTCCGGCCGTAAAAAACAGCCCGAACAAGACTAACAGCCAGCCGAGGCTGAAGCGGCCACGCCGCAAAAGAGTCGCCATAGTTGAATCTCCCTTCTCCCGTCGGCTGTCATGCTTGCCGACACTTCCTAATCTCATTTAATACTTTAAACCTTGCATCGTTTCTTTACAACGATGCTTTTCTTTTTCTTTTCAACGCTGCTTTACTTTCCAGCAGCAGCCTTTCTAAAGCAGGAAAGTTCAGGGCAAGCTTCCCTGCTTTAGAAAAGCGGAAAGTCAACCGACTTTCCCGCTTTAAAAAGTTAAAACAATTGTAGTCTAATCAGTCATTAGGCTTGACGACGCTTCTTGATTTCGTAGAAGGCGAAGCCTGCAACTGCCAAACCAGCCAGGGCAAAGATCATTGCACCGATGCCACCAGTCAATGGCAGGTTAGGAGTCTTGTTGTTCAAGATTTCTACAGGGCTGGCTGCTGTCAGTGAAGTAGCAGTTGGGTCAGTGTAGTAAGAAGTTGCGCTAACAGTTACGTCAGTAGTAGCCTTGTCTGGAAGGTTGTAGCCTTCTGGAGCCTTAGTTTCCTTAAGAACGTATTTAGTCTTTGCACTAGCGTTCTTTTCGCCATCTGAGCCGTACTTCAGGCCCTTGATTTCAAAAGTACCGTCTTCCTTGGAAACCAGCTTAACGGCGTTGCCAACTGCTTGGTCTTGGAAGCCAGTTGAGCCGTTGGCGTCGATCATTGCTTGAGTCCACTTAACTGGAGTAGTACCGTCAGCTTCGTACAGTTCGAATACGGCGCCTGACAGAACGTTGCCGTTTACGGCGTCCTTCTTAATGAAGCGGATACCACCGGTGTGAACTTCAGTAGTGTCAGATTCCGGATTGCCGGATACATTGCCGTCGTTGTGGAAGTTCAAAGTAACCTTGTTGTCAATTTGCTTGCCCATAACGGCGTTTTCGTTGATAGTAGTAGCGAATTCTACTTCGATGAATGGGTTACTGTCAGTGTTCTCTGAAATGTCTGCGATTTCACTAGCACTTGCACTCTTGCCGGCAGTTTGGTAAACCTCGTAGGCCTTCTTCATACCTGAACTGGTCAAAGCAACCTTGAAGACGTTGCTGTCGGAAGTTGGTTCAGTAACCGTGTAGTCAGTACCTGCTACCAAAGTCGTACTCTTACCTACTTTAACTACTGGAGTGAAGCTCTTATCGTAAGTCAGAGCCTTGTCCAAAGTATCTGAAAATTCGTAAGTCTTGTAAGTGTCGATGTCGGCAGGGATAGTACCCTTCAAGTACCACTTAACTTGGTCGCCGATATTAGCAGAGCTGTCATTGTTGCCCAGTACGCTGACGTCCTTGCCCGGAGTTGGCGTGGTAACCTTGTTCTTCGGGTAAACGTTCATAGTCGTGGCGTAACCCTTGCCGGAGATGTATGACGGAACTTCCAGCATGAATGGTGCGGTTGCAAAGCTTGATTCGGTCTTAGTTTCTTCGACGAAGTAGTACTTGCCGTAGTCAGCTTCTTCAATCTTCGCGTTTGCCACACCAGTTGAGTCAGTAGTAACTTCACCATTAGTCGTGTAAGTTGATTTCAGTTCACTCAAAGTCTTGCCAGACAGGGAATCTACCGTGTCGCTGTCCTTGACCTTGAACTATGCAAACTTGACGTTGGCCATTGGTTCCAATTGGTCACTGTCTGAAAGACCAAGAGCACTCTTAAGGTCGCTAGCTGACTTCGCAGAGAAGTCAGAGTTTTGAGTAGTCTTGCCAGTCAAGTCGGTAGTGGTCTTGTACTTGTGAATGGCCACAGTCACTTCATTTGGCTTGGTCGTCGAATAGTTGCTGTCGTCAGCGGCATGTACAAAGCCGCCGCCAGAAAGAATAGGTGCGACTGCCAAAGTTAAGGCAGCCAGCAAAGTTGCTAATTTTCCTCTTTTCATGATCTTTTCTCCATCCTTCTTAAATTTACGCAGTAGTCTGATAATCGTTCATCTAGGTATCCCCTTTTTTTAGTCACCCCCCTAAAATTTTAAGAATCGTTTCATGCCGCAGGCGCGTGATGGAAAATACCTGTCGAAACCAGCAACCTTATTTATTGAACAAGTTGGATTAGCAATTCTGCTTACCTGCATTTGCAGGGCGGTTGTGGTCAGCTAAAGCGCTTCTTAATTATTATTTTGTAATTTCTTTATGGGCTTAAATCTATCTTTATTTTATCATCGAGGTATTGAAGCGTCAATATGATATTATTGTTATTTCTATACTTCTTTAGCAATATGCAAAAAAGCGCTGCGCCTTAGAGGCGCAACGCTTTTGCTACTATTTTACTATTGTTGTTTAGGAATACCGGCGCTTTTTCAAGCCTAAGTAAGCCAAAACGCTTAAGATGAAACCAATCAAGAGGAAGATTGCTGCCCCTGGACCACCGGTCTTCGGCAGAATCGGTTCCTTATGGTTGTAAACGGTAATTGCCGTTTCACTGGACTGGTAGCTGGCCTTGACCGCTTGCGGGGTAGAATCCAGCTGGTAGCCGTCCAAGGCCGCCGTTTCCACGGCGTAGTAAGTCTGGCCATCCTTTAAGCCAGTAAAGAACAGTTTACCGTTATCCTGGGTCTTCAGGACATAATCCTCGCCAGAGTCATAGTTGCTGTCATCTGGCGTTACAACCTTGCCGTCAACCAAACGCAGGAACTTGCCTGCCTTGGCGTTGGCTTCGCTGTCAGCCAGCTTGAATTCAACGCCTGACAAGGCATTGCCAGTGACGGCATCCTTCTTGATGATGCCTGCTGAGGCATCCTTAAGAACAACCCCAACTCTTTCCGGTTCTACCGGAATCAAGTTGTTGGTCGTTACCGCGAAGCTGTTCCAGGCTGCCCGGGTATCTTCGTCCTTGCTGGTGTCCAGCAGGGTCGTAAGCTGGGATTCAGTCAGATCTGACCGCTTTGGTGCCTGCATGCTGAAGTTCAGGCTGATAGTCTGCCCTGCCTTCAGCGTTTGCCCGCTCTTCAAAGTAATCTCGAAGGACCGGATCTTTGACCAGTCAGTGACTTCGCTGGCACTCAGCCAAGTCGGCGTTTCCGCGCCTGACGGGTCCTGCAGCTTCTGAGCACTTGATGGCCAGCTGCTTACTGAATCGTTCAGCAGCTGCCGGCTTGGGTTGCTGGAAGTTGAGTACTTGATTTCAAAAGCAGAATTGTTCAAAGAAATCTCGCCCGTCAAAGTCGGCGTGAACTGGCTGTCTCTGTTGACATTGTCAGTGATGCCCAAGTCGCCAACGGCTGGCAGAACATCCAAGAGAGTCAGCTTGGTAATTGCCTGGCCGTTGGTGTTGCTGATGTTGAGCCGGTAGTCGATCTGCCCGCCCAGGCTGGCGTGAGCCATGCTTGAGTAGTCAGTATCCAGGTCACCCTTGACTTCTTTTTGCAGCTTCAATTCGTCAGCCTTTGACAAACTGTAGTCTTGCTGGCTGGCAACAGCCACCTTGATGTTGCCGTCACCAAACAAGTCCGTGACTTCTTGGTAGGCCTGGCCATTATCAACATTGGATGAGCCCTTGTCAGTGATCACGGTGTAGTCCGCCGGAGCATTCATCTTTCCAGTGTAAGAACCACCGTAAGCCTTCAAGGTTACTGGGCCGGTTACGTCACCAATATTGACATTGAATTCGGCGCGAATGTGATAGCCTGGCTGCAAAGCCCCCTGGCCTTCACCCATGACGAACTTGACATATTGCTGGCCGGTATCGACACTGTCCTTGTTCTTCAAGGTCTGCTTGTAAGTGTAGGCCCCCGACCAGTTGCCGGCTGATGTCCCCCGCTCAAGAAGCGTCTCCTGGCCAGTCGAGTCGTTGACCAGATACATTTGGACATCGGTATTGGCCGTGTCAACTGTAACTCCTGTCGGCAGCAGGACCGACAGAACCGTCGGTGACTTCATGGCAACCGGAGAATTAGAAAGATTGTAGAAGTCTGCCACTACCCGGTTGGAAGAGTTCTTTTGGATGACCGTGTCCCCATCTGGGGCATGTTTTGCAAAAGATACGTCAGTCTTGCCAATTGGAATGGAGGAAGACTGTTGGATGACATCGATGGTCCGTGGCCCGATCGGGCTGAATTCACCGGAGTCGGTCTTCTGGTTGGTGGTTGAGTAGTGAACGTACTTGGTTCCGTCCTTGGTCACGATGTAGTGCTTAGTAGTAGCTGTAGCCTTGCCAACGTAACCTTTTTCAACGGTGGCGCGCATGAAGACGGCCCCGGTAGTTCTGGTGGAGATCAGCTGACTGCTGTCTTCATACTGAATGCTGAAGTCCGCCGAAATCAAACGCTCATTTGATTTGACGCCAAAATAAGTCAACGGAATGTATGTAAGGCCATTATTACTATCCACATACTTGGTAATGGTTCTGGTTTCACCAGTGTCCATATTCTTGACGGTCATAGTCGCCAAAGTCCCCGGCCTCGTTCCACTTGGATAATAGGCGTCAGCTTCACTGGTGTAAAGCTTAATCCAAGGCTCCACGAACCGCACGGTATTGACAATGATATGCGGATCGATATCGTAGTGAATTACTGTTTTCTGCAGACCTTCATCGAGGAGACTCTTAAGTATCGTACTGTTGAACTCAGAACTAGTGATATCGTCTCTTACCAAATTACCGTTACTGTCGTACTCTTCATTAGTTGTTGTCCCGTCAGTAGCAGTATAGTACTGGTCGGCATAAAACAGCTTGGCTGTGTCATAAACAGTCGTCAAGGATGAAGTACCAAAGCCGTAGTCGCCGTTTGTCGGGCCCCGCCAGGTAGGAATAATAGCACCACTACCGTCCCCAAACTTGCCGATAATACTCTTGCCGATCTCCCCTGTTGTGGTGTCAGTAGCGGAAACTGTGTCGCCTTGCAGGTTTTTGCCATCCACGGTCGCAATGTTGGTAATAACTTCGTTATCTTGCCAGCTGGAACTTGGCTTGGTGTAGACAACAAAGGTCTTCAGCACCAGTGGCATGCCGCTGGCCAAGTTGGCTGCTTGTTCATCCAGAGACGGCGTCGGCAATTCCCAAGTAAGAAGCTTGTCCTTGCTGCTGGTCAGAGTCAAGTCGCCGTCAGGGTCAACCATACCGGCGTACTCACCGTCAGAAAGCTGGTAACTGATATTCAGCTTCTGGTTCGGATCCAGGAAGTTCAAGCCAGTGGAACTACTTGGCACTGACAGGCTGATCCGCCATGCCAGAACGGCATCCTTACCAGGCGCCGTGTTTGGTGTGCCGCCTTTCTCGCCCAAGAAAGTCGTGGTGATCGTGGCGCTTGTAGAAGCAGTGACCTTCGAGCTGTCGCTGGCAGTCACATCATAGCCAGTGTTGTCCTTGAATTCCCCATTCAGCTTGATCGCCGTGCCGTTGTTGACATAACCGTTGTCGGTGTTAACCGCCAGCTTAAAGCTGTAGGACTGACCGGCCTTTAGGTCGCTCTTTTGGAAAGTGTAAGTCAGCTTGCCGTCTGAAACCGTTGGCGTAACCCCGGCAACTGTCGGCAAAGTGTCAGTCTCGATGGCTAAATGTCCATTATCATTGTCCGCCAAAGAGAAAGTCAGCGTTGCCGGCCAGCGGTCAGCCTCGTCATAGCGGGAACCGGAAACCTTGAAGTTGATTTTGAACAAGGCCGTGCCACCTGCCACAATTGAGCTGGTGCTTTCATCAGCTTCCACAGTCAAGTCACCGTTGGCTCTCGTCGTGGTCGTACTGTCAAAAGACGTGGTAGTAGCCAGCAGTTTGCTGGTCATCAGCTTAGCGTTGATCGTGCTGCGAGCAGCCGTAGTCTGGCTGCTGGAAGCAGTTGAGCTGGTAGAATCACTCTTGTCAGAGCTGCTCGTGCTGCTTGAGGAGCTGGCGCTTGAAGAACTGCTTGAAGAAGCAGAACTTGAGCTGCTTGAAGAGCTAGTCTGTGAACTAGTGCTTGAAGAGCTGCTTGAGGAACTAGTCTGTGAGCTGGAGCTGGAGGAAGCTGAACTCGTGCTGCTTGAAGAAGCGGCAGAATCTTCATCACTGCTTGCTACCTTGATAATCAGCGGGTAGCTGGTGTAATCCTTACCGTCTTCCTGGAAGCTCGCGACCAGCTGTCCACTGCCCGCTTCCCGGCCAGTCAGAACAAACTTCAACTCGCTTTGCCCCTTGGCAAATTTCAGCACCAGGTGGCGGCCTTCATCTTCAGAAGCTTCCTTTTCAGTCACGGCCTCTTTGGCGTTGGTGACCTTCAGCTCTTCATTGGCCTTTTCCGTGGCGCTGCTGTCGAGGTCGACCAAGTCAGGCAAGGTAACCTTGACCTCTTGGTCAGCCTCGGTCTTTGTCCTTTTGAGCGTAATGGTTTCCTGATCGCTCAGCTTTATGCTCAAAGGATCATTCTTATCTTTACCAGAAAGCTCCGTCTGCCCTTGCATGAATACAAGCTGGTCGCTGACCTCACTGGCAGACGCTTGGCCCGCCTCGGCCAGAGGAAGCAGAATAAGCTGCAGGATCAATACTGCAGCTAGCAAAAAAGCTCTGGATTTTTTCATAATCTGCATCATATTAGGTTCTCCCGTTGCAATTTAATATTTTCTGCACCAATAGGCACGTATTAATTGCATCCTTCCATCGAGATGCCAGATCCATTTACTCATTCTTATTCAAAAAGCAAAATAAGAATATAGCTATCTTGTTCGAGATTTATTCTACCATTTTTTTGCTTCTTTTGCTAGTCAATCAGAAAAAAATCTAGTCAAATACGAAATAATCGGCCAATCTGCACTATTATGTTCATTTGCCAATACGCGAAAAAGCGTCGTGCTTTAGAGGCACAACGCTTTTTGCATCTTTTTGCTATTGCTGTTTATGAATACCGGCGCTTTTTCAAGCCAAGGTAAGCCACAAGGCTTAAGATGAAACCAATCAAGAGGAAGATTGTTGCCCCCGGACCACCGGTCTTCGGCAGGATCGGTTCCTTCTGGTTGTAAACAGTTATTGCCGTTTCGCTAGCCTGGTAGCTGGCCTTGACCGCGTGCGGGGTAGAATCCAGCTGGTAGCCGTCCAAGGCTGCTGTTTCCACGGCGTAGTAGGTTTGGCCGGCCGTAAGGCCATTGAACTGCAGCTGGCCATTGTCCTGGCTCTTTAAGACATAGTCCTCACCAGAAGCGTAGTTGCTGTCATCTGGCGTTACGACCTTGCCGTCAACCAAACGCAGGAACTTGCCTGCCTTGGCGTTGGCTTCGCTGTCAGCCAGCTTGAATTCAACGCCTGCCAGAGTCTTGCCGCTGACAGCATCTTTCTTGATGATGCTTGCTGAGGCATCCTGGAGGACAACCCCGACTCTTTCCGGTTCTACCGGTATCAAGTTGTTGGTCGTTACCGCGAAGCTGTTCCAGGCTGCCCGGGTCTTTTCGTCCTTGCTGGTGTCCAGCAGGGTCGTAAGCTGAGACTCTGTCAGATCTGACCGCTTCGGTGCCTGCATGCTGAAGTTCAAGCTGATGGTCTGCCCTGCCTTCAGCGTCTGCCCGCTCTTCAAAGTAATCTCGAAGGACCGGATCTTTGACCAGTCAGTGACTTCGCTGGCACTCAGCCAAGTCGGCGTTTCCGCGCCTGACGGGTCCTGCAGCTTCTGAGCACCTGATGGCCAGCTGCTTACTGAATCGTTCAGCAGTTGCCGGCTTGGGTTGCTGGAAGTTGAGTACTTGATTTCAAAAGCAGAATTGTTCAAAGAAATCTCGCCCGTCAAAGTCGGCGTGAACTGGCTGTCTCTGTTGACATTGTCAGTGATGCCCAAATCGCCAACGGCTGGCAGAAGGTCCAAGAGAGTCAGCTTGGTAATTGCCTGGCCGTTGGTGCTGCTGATGTTGAGCCGGTAGTCGATCTGCCCGCCCAGGCTGGCGTGAGCCATGCTTGAGTAGTCAGTGTCCAGGTCGCCCTTGACTTCCTTTTGCAGCTTCAACTCATCGTAATTCGACAGACTGTAGGCCTGCTGGCTGGCAACAGCCACCTTGATGTTGCCGTCGCCAAACAAGTCCGTGACTTCTTGGTAGGCCTGGCCGTTGTCAACCTTGGATGAGCCCTTGTCAGTGATCAGGCTGTAGCCCGTTGGGGCATACATCTGGCCACTGTAAGAACCGCCGTAAGCCTTCAAGGTTACCGGGCCGGTTACGTCACCCACATTGACATTGAATTCGCCGCGAATGTGATAGCCTGGCTGCAAAGCCCCCTGGTTTTCACCCATGACGAACTTGACGTATTGCTGGCCGGTATTGACACTGTCCTTGTTCTTCAAGGTCTGCTTATAGTTGCCATAGCCAACCCAGTTGCCGGCCGAGGTTCGCAGCGCTAAAAGCGTCTCTTGGCCAGTGGCATCATTGACCAGGTACATCTTAACTTGAGCGTTTGCGCTATCAAGCGTGACGCCCTTTGGCAAAAGAACTGACATGACGGTCGGCGACTTCATGGCAACCGGAGAATTAGAAACATTGTAGAAGTCTGCCACCACCCGGTTGGAAGAGTTCTTTTGAATCACCGTGTCGCCTTCTGGCGCATGGTTTACAAAAGAGACATCCGTCCGGCCAATTGGAATGCTGCTGGCCTTCGGGATCACGTTAATCGTCCGTGGCCCGATCGGGCTGAATTCACCGTCGCTGGTCTTTTGGTTGGTAGTTGAGTAGTGGACGTACTTGGTTCCATTCTTGGTCACAATGTACATTTTGGTAGTCACCGTGGCCGGGCCAACGTAGCCTTCCTCCACACCGCCGCGCAAGAAGACGGCGCCGGAAGTTCTGGTATCGATCAACTTGCTGCTGTCTTCATACTGAATGCTGAAGTCAGCACTGACCAAGCGCTCGTCAGAACTGATGCCAAAGTAAGACAGCGGCAGCTGGCCGGTTTTGGTTACATACTTGCTAATAGTTCTGGTGGTCCCGGTCTGCGTGTTCTTGACCGTCAAGGTGGCCAAAGTCCCCGGAGCCGTACCATCCGGATAAGAGCTGGACCCTTCACTGGTGTACAGCTGGAGCCATGGCGTCGAAATTTCAATCGTCTTGATGATGACGTGGGAATCAATATCGTAGTGAACAGCCGTCTTTTGCAAACCGGTATTGAGGAGGCTGTTTACGATTGGACCGTTGAAATTTGTCCAGCTGATATTGCCATTAACCAGCCGCCCGCTGCTGTTGTACTGTTCAGTAGTCGTTGCCCCGTCAGTCCCGGTAAAGAACTGGTTTGCATACAGCAGACTGGCCGTGTCATAGACCGTGGTCAATGCATTCGTGGCCATATTCCCTTCTCCGTCCGCTGGGCCGTAGAAGTTAGGATATAAAATATCGCCATCGATAATTACCGACCCGGTGATGGTCTTGCCGATCTGCCCGGCCGCGCTGCTGGAAACAGAAATGCTGTTGCCCTGCAGGTTCTTCACCACCAGAGTCGCCATGTTCGTGATGACTTCGTTATCCTGCCAGCTTGAGCTCGGCTTGGTATATATGATAAAGGATTTCTGCACCAGCGGCAGGCCGCTGGCCAGGTTGGCTGCCTGCTCAGCCACAGACGGCGCGGGCATTTCCCAGGAAATAAGATTGCCGCTGCTGCTTGTCAAAGTCAGATTGCCGTCTGGATCCACCATGCCAGCATACTGGCCGTCAGAAAGCTTGTAGCTGATCTGCAGCTTTTCGTTTGGATCCAGGAAGTTCAAGCCGCTGATGTTTGGAACCGAGAAAGTGATCCGCCAAGCCAAAACGTCGTTTTTGCCTGGAGCGGTGTTCGGTGAATTATTCTTGGCACCTAAAAAAGTCGTACTGATCGAGCTGCTGGTTCTGGCAGCCACTTGAGTGTAGCTGCTGGACTTGACCTTGTAACCGGTGTTGTCCGTAAAAGTACCAGCCAGTTCAACCGGTGTCCCGTGGTTGATATAGCCATTGTCAGTGTTGACTGCCAGCTTGAAGCTGTAGGACTGCCCAGCCTTCAGGTCGCTCTTCTGGAAAGTGTAGGTCACTTTGCCATCTGCAACCGTTGGCTTGACCCCGGCAACTTCCGGCAAAACGTCAGTCTTGAGGGACAGGTGGCCGCTGGCATTGTCCGTCAAAGAAAAAGTCAACGTTGCCGGCCAGCGGTCGCTTTCGTCGTAGCGCGAACCCGAAACCTTGAAATTGATCGTAAACAGGGCCGTGTCACCTGACCAGACCATGTTCGGACTGTCATCGGAAACGACGGACAAGTCCGCATTGGACTTGGTAGTCGGCAAAGCCGTGCTAGCTAACAATTTGCTGGTAAACAGCTTGGCGTTGATCGCGCTGCGGCTTGCCTTGGCCTGGCTGCTGGAAGCAGTTGAGCTGGTAGAAACACTCTGTTTTGAACTGCTTGAAGAGCTGGTCTGTGAACTGGTACTTGAAGAAGCAGAACTTGAGCTGCTTGAAGAGTCAGTCTGTGAACTGGTACTTGAAGAAGCAGAACTTGAGCTGCTTGAAGAGTCAGTCTGTGAACTGGTACTTGAAGAAGCAGAATTTGAGCTGCTTGAAGCACTTTGTTCTGAATTGCTTGAAGAGCTAGAAGCCTTCTCTTCTGAATTGCTTGAAGAGCTAGTGCTTGAAGAAACAGAACTTGAACTGCTTGAAGCACTCTCTTCTGAGCTGCTTGCAGAACTAGAAGCACTCTCTTCTGCACTGCTAGAAATCTTCTCTTCTGGGCTGCTTGCAGAGCTAGTCTGTGAGCTAGTACTTGAAGAAGCTGCGGTTTCCTCACTGCTTGCCACCTTGATGACCAGCGGGTAGCTGCTGTATTCCTTGCCATCTTCCTGGTAGCTCGCGATCAGCTGTCCGCTGCCAGTTTCCCGGCCAGTCAGAACAAAGTTCAGCTCGCTCTGTCCCTTGGTAAAATTCAGCACCAAGTGGCGGCCTTCTTCTTCAGAAGCTTCTTTCTCAGTCACGGCCTCTTTGGCGTTGGTGACCTTCAACTCTTCATTGGCCTTTTCCGTGGCGCTGCTGTCAAGATCGACCAAGTCGGGCAAGGTAACCTTGACCTCTTGGTCGGCCTCATTCTTCGTCCGTTTGAGCGTAATCGTTTCCTGCTTTCCCAGGCCGATGCTCAAAGGATCATTTTTGTCTTTACCAGAAAGCTCTGTTTGCACCTTCATGAAAACAAGCTGGTCACTGATTTCACTGGCAGCGGCCTGGCTCACTTCAGCAAGGGGCAGCAGAACAAGCTGCAGAATCAACACTGCAGCCAGCAAAACAGCTCTGGATTTTTTCATAATCTGCATCATGTTAGGTTCTCCCGTTGCAATTTAATACTCTCCGCGCCAAATGACGCTTATTAATTGCATCCTTCCATCTAGATGCCAGATCCATTCACTTATTTTTATTTGAAAAATAAAATAAAAATATAGCTAACTTGTTCAACCTGAATTTTACCACCTTTTGCCGTTTTTCGCTAGCAAAAAGAAAAAAGCCCTTCCAAAGAGGAAAGGCTTTTATATATTCTTGTTTTATTTTGTTATGACTAGTTTTTACTTGTCAAGGCCAGTCCACTTCCAGCCAGTGACTTCCGGAATATCTTCGCCGTGGTCACGGATGTAAGTGTGGTGCTTGGCCAGCAGGCTGTCCATCTTGTCGATGAAGGCAGCTGACTTGTCCTTAAGGGCCGGGATCTGCTCAACCGCGTCCTTGGCCAGGTCGAACCGGTCCAGGTGGTTCAGGACCCGCATGTCAAATGGCGTGGTGATGTCGCCGTTTTCTTCGTAGCAGTGGATTGACACGTTGTAGCGCTTGCGGGCAAACCAGATGGATTCCATCATGGTCTTGTAGCCATGCCATGCAAAAATCGTCGGCACATCAGTTGGGAAGATGCGGTCGAATTCTTCTTGGGAAATAGCTGCCGGGTTGTCCTTTGGCGCCATCAGCTTCATCACGTCAACCACGTTGATGTAGCGGATCTTCAAGTCTGGGAAGTTCTGGTGCAGGATGTCGATCGCAGCCAGAGTTTCCATGGTTGGTTCAGTTTCAGTTGAAGCGAAAACGACATCCGGCTTGGCGCCCTTGTCAGTTGAAGCCCAGTCGATGTAGCCCAGGCCCTGGTCAACCAGCTTGGCTGCTTCTTCAGCCGTGAACCATTGCGGACGTTCCTGCTTGGAAGTTACCAAAAGGTTGATGACTTCCCGGTCACGGAAGGCCTTGTCGGCAACCGCCAGCAAAGTGTTGGTGTCGGCCGGCAGGTATTCGTGGATCATGTCCGGACGGTTCTTTTCAAACAAGTGCGTCAGCAGACCTGGATCCTGGTGAGTGTAGCCGTTGTGGTCCTGCTGGAAGACGGTTGAAGTGGCAACGAAGTTCAATGACGGGTAGTCGTGGCGCCAGTATTGTTCCTTGGCCTTCCGCAGCCACTTCATGTGCTGGGTCAGCATGGAGTCGACCACTCTGCCGAAGGCTTCGTAAGTCGCAAAGAAGCCGTGGCGGCCGGTCAAGACATAGCCTTCCAGCATCCCTTCGTCCTGGTGCTCTGAGAGTTGTGAGTCGATCAAGCGACCTTGAGCTGCCAGGTTTTCGTCGTTAGGCTCGTGAATGTCGCTTTCCCATTGCCGCTTTTCGCTGTCCAGGAATTCAAACAGCCGGTTGGACTTGGATTCGTCCGGGCCAAAGCCGCGGAAAGTCGTCGGGTTCAGTTCAGCCACCTTGGTCAGGTACTTGGCCCATTCCACCATGTCCTGGGCATCCTTTGAACCTGGCTTGCCGATTTCCAAAGCGTAGTCACGCCAGTCCGGCAGGTTCAGGCGCTTAGGGTTGATCCCCCCGTTGGTAACTGGGTTCATGGCCATTCTCTGGTCGCCGTGAACCGCGTTTTGCAAAACGAGTTCAGTCGGGTAGCCGTTTTCGTCAAACAGTTCTTCCGGCTTGTAGCTCTTCATCCAGTCAAGCAAAAGTTCCTTGTGGTCCATGTGCTTTTGGTCAACCGGAATCGGAATCTGGTGAGCCCGGAAGGAGTTTTCGATCGGGTCGCCGTTAAGGTCTGCCTTAGGACCAGTCCAGCCCTTCGGGCATTGGAAGATCAAGAGCGGCCAGTGAGCAAAGGATTCGTCCCCGTTTTCCCGGGCGTTCTTCTGGATGGCCTTGATGTCTTCGATGATAGCGTCTAAAGTCTTGGCCATTTCCTGGTGGATCTGGTCAATGTCCTTCATCCCGTCAAAACGGCCGCCCTTGAAGGTGGACACGAAGTAAGGCTTCCAGCCCATCCCTTCAAAGTACTTGGTCAGTTCTTCATCGCTCATCCGCGCCGTAATGGTCGGGTTGGAGATCTTGAAGCCGTTGACCTGCAAGATTGGCAAAACAGCCCCGTCCTTGACCGGGTTGATGAAGCGGTTGGAGAACCAGCCGGCTGCCAGCGGGCCGGTTTCAGCTTCACCGTCACCGATTTCCGTAGCGGCAATCACGTCTGGGTTGTCCAGGATGGCACCCGTTGCGTGTGACAAGGAGTAGCCAAGTTCCCCGCCTTCGTGAATTGAGCCTGGGGTTTCCGGAGCGGCATGGGAAGCTACCCCGCCCGGGAAGCTGAAGCGCTTGAACAGTTTGGTCATCCCGGCTTCGTCTTGGGTGATTTCCGGGTAGCGTTCAGTATATGACCCGTCCAGGTATGAGTTTGAAACCATGACTTGGCCGCCGTGACCGGAGCCTTCGATGTAGAACATGTTTAGGTCATACTTCTTGATGACCCGGTTGAGGTGCGCGTAGATGAAGTTCTGCGGCGCGATCGTGCCCCAGTGGCCAACCGGCTTGATCTTTACGTCATCAGCCGTCAGTTCTTCCTTGAGCAAGGGATTCTTGAGCAAGAAAAGCTGCCCTACTGAAAGGTAGTTGGCTGCCCGCCACCAAGCGTCAACGCTCTTTAAGTATTCTTTTGAGTCGTAATCTACTGCCATCTTTTTTCTCCTTTGAGGAAACTCTCTTTTTTACTTGCCTTAATCATACCATTTACCACAAATAAGTCAATCAATTTATTAATTGGATCCTACCAATTTTACAAATCTTTAAAATCTGCTGCCATTTATTAAAAAAGCGGTCAAAAAAAGCGGTCAGATGCTGCTGCATCTGACCGCGAATGAACTCTAATTTAAATTGACAAAACTGTTGAACCGCATGTACTTGTAGTGGACCCGCATGCTGGAGACTTCAAAAGGCGTACCGTCGTCCAAGAAGAAGATCCCGTCCATCACCCCGACGGGCTCAGTTGCCTTCAGTTGCAGGCACTCCTGGTCTTCCTGGCTTGAAGGCGAAACCGTGATCGTCAAATAGGACCGGGTGACGGCCTTGTTCTGCTCGTCTTCAAGGTAGTTGAACAAGGACCCCTGCAGAATGTCCGCCTTCAGTTCCGGCAGAATCTTGATCGGCACGAAGCCTTCTTCAATCAAGAAAGGCTGCTCATCCAGCAGGCGCAGGCGCTTGAACTGGTAGACAAAGTCATTTTCGCTCAAGAAAAGATCCTGAGCGGTTTCAGGGCTGGCTTTGACCACCTTGAAGTCAAGCAGCTGAATCCCCTGCTTTTTGCCCGGAACCAGAAAACTGTCCGTCAGCCCCAAATTGGAGCCTTCATAGCGGAACATGGCCTGGTTCTTGAGATACAAAGGATTGATGAAGGTGCCGCTGCCCCGCTTCTTGAACACGATCCCTTGCTGGGCAAGGAGTTCCAGGGCCCGCTTCATCGACGACCGGCTGACTTGGTACTTTTCGGCCAAGCTGCGCTCGTCGGGCAGCCGCATCCCTTCATATTCGCCCGCTAAGATCCGGCGCTTGATGTCATGCATGACCGTCCGGTAAACATAATCAGCCATTTGGCACCTACTTTGCCTGGGCGATGGCCTGCAAGAACCAGTCCTTGAAAGCCTGGCGGTCAACCTTGACCGCGATCTTTGCGTTTGGCTTCTGGCCGAAGAAGCCGTCAAAGTCCATGACTGACGCGCCATAAGTGTAAGGGCCCTTGGTGTCAACCGCCACGTAGGCTTGCTTGACTTCAAACAGGTCCGGAGCCAGCAGCATGGCTGCCGTCAGGGCGTCGTAAATCCGCTTGCCCTTGTCGGCGGCAGCGTCGTTTAATTCATATTGGGAGTTGAGCCCGTAGATCATTTCCCCGACCCGGCCCAAGGCCTTGATCTCTTCCAGGCTGGCAGCATCAACGAAAGCCTGGTTGCCGACTTCCAGCGGCGCCACGTAAATGTCCAGGCCCTTGGCGCCCAGGTCAAAGACGATCTTGGCTGCTTCCGGGTCCCCGGAAACGTTGTATTCGTCGTATGGGCCGTAGTTGCCCCGGCCCAGGGCCCCGCCCATGATGTACAGGCGGTCGATCTTGTCCAAGTCTTCCGGGTACTGGCGGAAGTAAAGGGCAAAGTCAGTTGCCGGCCCGATTTGCATCAAAGTAACCTTTTCCGGGCTTTGGCTGACCAGCTCGTGAATTCTGGTGGCAGCCAGGCCGTCTTCCAGCAGGCTCTTGTCGGCTTCTGGGAAGTCGAAGCCGTCCATCCCGCTGGCACCGTGAACTTCAGAAGCGTCAATGGCTTCCTTGACCAGGGGCAGCTTGGCACCAGCCACAACTGGCACCTTGGTGCCCAGGAAAGCCTGCAGGCGCAGGGTGTTGTTCAGGGTCTTTTCCAAAGAAACGTTGCCCCAGGTCGGCACGATCAGCTTGACGTCCAGTTCCTTGGCAAACAGGGCAATCGTCAGGCAGACCGCGTCATCGATCCCAGGGTCGGTTGAAATAATTAATGGTTTCTTGTTCATTAAATCATGCTCCAAATTTTTAGAATAGCTTTATTCTATCATTTCGCCCGGCAAATAAAAAGAAAAGAAGCGGGCGGCTTCTTTTCCAAAAAATGTTTTAGCGGCTGCGGACTTCAATATCGCCGTTGTCGCGGGCAATGATGACCTGGTCGCAGATCCCCAGAAAGAGCCCGTGCTCGACCACCCCGACCGTGTGGTCCAGGTAGTCAGCCAGACCGCTTGGCACTGGAATCCGGTCCAGCTTGAGGTCCAGAATATAGTTGCCATAGTGGGTCTTGAGGCGCTGGCCGCCAGCTTCTAAGCGGAATTCCGGCTTCAGTCCTTCGTCTTCCAGGCGCTTTTTAACCTGCATGCAGGAAATCGGCAGAACTTCTACTGGCAGGGCAAAGCCGCTGAGGTGGTCAACGACTTTGCTTTCGTCAACGATCCAGACATTCTTCTTGGAGTTGACGGCCACGTTCTTTTCCAAGGTCAGGGCGGCCCCGCCCCCCTTGATCCCGTTTAACTGCCCGTCCACTCTGTCGGCCCCGTCGACCGTCAAGTCGACCTGGTCAACTTCGCTGAGGGGGCTGACGGTAAAGCCGTAATCTTCCAGCTGCTTTTGGCTGCGGCTGGAGGTGGTTACGACTGCCTTGAGAGTCAAGCCTGCTTCTTTTTTCTTACCCAGTTCATCGATGAAAAACTTCACCGTTGACCCGGTGCCAACGCCCAAAACCATCCCATCTTCCACCAAGGCAGCTGCTTTCTTGGCAGCTGCTTTCTTCAATTCATCTTGCTTTGCTTGGTCCATTTCTTGCCTCCGCTATTTTTCCAAAACTGCTGTAAGTTCTGCCACTTGCCCGGCCACTGACTCCCGGCCGAAGATGTAAGAGCCTGCGACAAAGACATCAGCTCCGGCGTCTTTGGCAATCTTGGCCGTTTCAGCATTGATCCCGCCGTCGACTTCAAGGGGCAGATCCCCCAGGATTGCCCGGGCAGCCTTGATCCGGTCTGGAGCTTCCTCCATGAACTTCTGTCCGCCAAAGCCCGGGTAGACCGTCATCAAAAGAACCTGGTCAACCTTGCCCTTGTAGCGCTCCAAGACCTTGACGTCAGTATCAGGGCTCAGCACCAGGCCGCGGGAGACGCCCTGCTCCTTTAAGTAGTCCAGCCAGTGGTCGATCCGGGCTGGGTAGTCGGCTTCATAGTGGATTTCAATCAAGTCGCTGCCCGCTTTGACAAAAGCCGGCAAAAGGTCGGGCAGGTTGTTGCTCATCAGGTGCACTTCCGCGGTCAAGTCCGGGAACTGCTTTTTAAAATCGCTCACCAGCTGCGGGCCATATGACAGGTTGGGCACAAAATGCCCGTCCATCACGTCAATATGAAAGCGGCCGATCCCGCTGTCTGCTGCTTCTTGAATCTGCTGGCCCAGGTGCAGGTTGTCAGCGTTGAGAATTGATGGTGCGATAATCATTATTTCACCCGTCCTTTACTCAGCTAAAGCCGCTGCAACGCTGGCCCGGTCAGGAATCGACGGCTGGGCCCCCATCTTCTGGACAGCCAGAGATGAGGCCCGGTTGGCAAAGCGGGCCGCTTCATGCAGGTTGCTGAAGTCGCTGGCCAATTCCCCGGCTAAAAAGCCCAAGAAAGTGTCGCCCGCTGCCGTCGTATCCACTGCCTTGACCTTGAAGGCTGGCACAAGGCCGGTAAAGACCGGTGAAGACAAGTAGGCCCCCTTGCTGCCGTAAGTGATGATCACGTGCTTGACGCCCAGTTCATGCAGCTTGGCCGCGTTCTTTTCCAGGTCAGCCTCTTTTGCAACTGGCAAAGAAGTCAGCAAGGCACTTTCCGTTTCGTTTGGCGTGATCAAGTCAGTTACGGCCAGAAGGTCAGCCGGCAGGTCCTTGATAGCCGGAGCCGGGTTCAAGATGGTCACCTTGCCTGCTGCTTTAGCCAGCTTGAAGGCTGCCGTAGTTGCCGCCAGCGGGGTTTCCAGCTGGGCGATGACGCAGTCGGATGCTTCAATAACGTCTTTAGCAGCCAAAACATCTGCTTCAGTCAGGCTGTAGTTGGCCCCGTGGTCGATGATGATGTCGTTTTGCCCTTCAGCGTTCAAGGTAATGTAGGCATGGCCAGTCTTAACGCCTTCCGTGGCTAAAACATAGTCAGTCTTGACCCCGTAGCCGGCCAATTGCTCCTTCATCCAACTTCCGTATGAGTCTTGGCCGACTCTGGAGATGAAGACCGTTTCCGCCCCGCTCTTAGCGGCCGCGACAGCCTGGTTGGCGCCTTTGCCGCCGCCAGCTTCGCTGACCTTTTGAGCATTGATGGTTTCACCTGGCTTGGGGAAGTTTTCTACATGCAGGGTCGTGTCCACGTTACTGGACCCGATTACTACGATTTTTTTCATAGCATTTTCTCCTTAACTTTAATTCCTAAGTCAATTATAACTATTCCCGCACTTTTAAAAAAGCGCTTTAGCCAAGCAACTGGTAGGCCGTCTTGAAGCGGCTGAGATTATAGCGGTCGTAAAGGTCGGCCAGGACTTCGTTAAAGTTCTGGATCCTGGTATTTGGGTCTGGATTCTTGGAATCAAAACGTTCTGCTAAAGAAGCTAAGGCCTGGCTTCTGACGGCTTCATAGTCGCTCAGCTGGTCTACCCGGCCGCGCAAGTCCCGGCAAAGGGCGCTGAGGGTGAAGTCTGACTCCGCCGCTAAAAAGTTCAGCTTGCTGTCAAAGACTAACTTGTAACGGTAAGCCTTTCGGCCCGGAAAGTCCTGGGAATTGAACAAGTCCAGATACAAGACCAGTTTCTGCTTTGCCAGGCTGGCCAGGTCCTTACCTTGACTGAGGCACTTAAACTTCAGAAAGTTGACAAAATAGTCGTAAAAGTCCCCGTAAAAATCTTCCTCAAAGCGTTCGATGCTTGTATCTTCCGCCAGCAGCTGCTTTGCCAGCACTTCTTCAATCGTCATTTGCATGCTCCCTTTCTAATTTTTTCTTTTGCTTCTACTGCGTTTACAGTCATCTAAGAAAAATTATACCCGGGCTGCTGAATGAAATATAGTTCCAATTTCTTAACAAAAAAGCGCGTCAACTGACGCGCCTTTTTGATCAACTGTTTTATTGTTCTTTACCATCTTTTGAATTTTTGTCTCGGTCATTGAAATCTTGCAAAAAGCTGTGGTTGAACAATTCTTCTCTGATCTGTTCCGTCCGCTGCTCTGACTGCTTCTCCCAGTCCACCTGCAGATTCCGGTGATACCTCAAGTAATTGGCCATCCGCCCGGTCCGGCTTAAAAAAGCCTGCTGCATTTTGCTGGAATCCAGAAAGCGCTGGTCAACTTCTTTTTCAAGCAAATTCCCTTGTTCGTCAAAACGGTAGCCGCCCCACATGTGCTGCTTGATGGGATTCATGGGCAGGCTGTCGACATAGTGCAATTTGCCAACCATCCGCTTGCTGGCCGTATAACCCAAAGTCACCGGGTCATAGATGTCAACATAGGTGTTGATTCTGCCCCGCAGCTGAGCCACAATCTGCCGCTCTTTATGAGTCAAAAGCCGCCAGATATTGGTGCCTTCATAAAGATATGCACCGGCAATCTGGTCTGGGAAACGGCAGTTGGCCAAGGCATACTCAGCATTGATCGCTCCCAGCGAATGCCCGTAGATGTAGAAATGGCCATCTGGAAATTCCTCCAGCCAGCGGTTGAGATAGCGGCTGGCCGTACTCAAAGCACTGGGCACCTGCCTGTGGTCAGTCAACATAGCCAGAAAAATCGGCCAGTTGGTGTTCAGCCACTCATCGCGCCAAGTTGTCGCGTTGCCCTTTTTAAAGCCATAAGAGCCCTTGAACAAGACCGTGATTTCATTTTTGTTTTCGATCAAAAAAGCCTGCATCCCGTCTTTGGCATAAACGTCCCGGGTCAGTTGTCCGATCTTTTTGCCGGCAACTTCAACTGTTTCGCCCACATTCAGCGCCTCATAAGACAATTTGGTCAGCTCGACGCGCTCCAGGTCGGTCAGCTCTTCATTGATCATTCGTCGTCTTCTTCCTCGCCTTGCAGATAACTGGCAAAACGAGCATAGTCAGCTTCCATCTGGTCGGCATACTTGACGGCCCATTGGCCCAGGGCCTGGTCAAGTTCCTTTTGCTTGTGGACGTAGCCGTAAATCATCGGCGCCGTCGGGCTTTGGTAGTGGGCAATGGCCAAAATGAAGGCGCACATCTGGCAGTAAGCGGTGAAACTGTCCTGGTCCAGCTTGAGCGGATCGATCGAGTCCTTCATGTCCCGGAACTGGCGGACGTAAAAGCTCCGCCCGCCGGCTTCCATGGAGCCGAGGAAGGGATCGTAGTAGGTCTGCAGCACCCGCTGGGCGGTGATGATCCGCTTGCCTTCACCCACGCCCTTGGCCTGGCTTTCTTCAACCGTCAGAGCCGCCAGGTTGTATCTGAGCGGCAGGGCTTCCTTGATCTGCAAAACCAGGTGGCTGCCGTCCTTACCAGTAAGCAGGGCCAGGTAGCAGCGC
>NZ_BOCG01000281.1 GCF_016587775.1 Lactobacillus nasalidis
CAGCGCCTGGGCAACGACATCGTGTCAGTCGGCTCAAGAATCGTCAGCGTTCCGGTTTCCTGGTTCAACGACGGCATCGACAGCGTGAGCGAATTGATGAACGCCGCCGATGAAAACAGCCGGCTGAAAAAGAAGGTTTCCGAACTGGCGCAGGTTGAAGCCCGCAATGCCGCCCTGGAAGAAGAAAACAAGCAGCTGAAGGCTGCAGCCGGGATCAAGAAGACCTTGACCAGCTATACCACGACCACCGCTTCGGTAATTTCCCGCTCCAGCGACAGCTGGTCGGAAGTTTTGACCATTGACAAGGGCAAGAGCTCGGGGCTGAAGAAGAACATGGCGGTAATGTCCGGCGGCGGCGTGATCGGCCGGATCCTGGAAGTGGACGCGGCAACGAGCAAGGTCGAACTGATCACTACGACCGACAGCTCAGCCAACCGCTTCGCCGTCCAGGCCACTTCCAGCACCGGCAAGGTGCTGCACGGGATCATCAGCGTGCAGAGCAACGGCACTCTTACCTTCACCCAGGCTTCAAGCTCCAGCAAGCTGAAGAAGGGGACAAAGGTTTACACCAGCGGCCTGGGCGGCACCTCGCCAAAAGGCCTGTTGGTCGGCACCGTTGCCGAAACCACCAAGGACAGCTTCGGCTTGTCTGACCTGATCAAGATCAAGCCAGCGGGCAACTTGAACGACACGTCGGTCGTGACGGTCATTAAAAGGAGCGTGGCTAATTAATGCGGATTTTTAAACAATGGGTCCTGGCCATTGCCCTTTACCTGGCGATGGTTCTGGAAGGCACGCTGTCGGTTTACCTGCAGCCGTCTTTGACCTACCAGCACGGCCGGGCCAGCCTGATGCTGCTGCCGGTCGCGGTTTTGGTCATTGCTTATGAAGACGACCAAAACGACAAGGAGTTCTGGCTGGCGCTGGCGGCTGGCGTCGTTTCTGACCTTTATTTCTGGGGCGTCATCGGCATCTACACCTTTGTCTTGCCGGCCCTGTCAGCATTTGGCCGCTGGTATTCGCGGGTTTTCCCGGAGCTGTTCGTCTTCCGCCTGCTGGGCAACGTCCTGGCGATTACCGTCAGCTGCCTGTAC
>NZ_BOCG01000282.1 GCF_016587775.1 Lactobacillus nasalidis
AAGGACATGGCGGCTTTGCTGGCCGGCCAGCTGCTGGCGCCGGCAGCCAGGGTGGTGGTTGAAACCGATGAGCAGACGGACTTGCCGCCGATTGCCGGTTTCGACCTGCTGAAAGAGCACCATTTGGGCAAAACGATCGTAAGAATCTATCAGAGGGCGGAATAAATGACGACAGCACTGTTTCCCGGGAGCTTTGACCCGGTTACCAACGGGCATCTGGACACGATTAAACAGGCAGCGCGGGTTTTCGACCGCCTGCTGGTAGTCGTGATGACCAACAGCTCCAAAAAAGCACTTTTTACTCCTGAAGAGCGGGTGGACTTGATCAAAGACGCCGTCAAGGACCTGGACAACGTTGAGGTCCTGGCCCGGCCGAACCAGCTGACTGTGGATCTGGCCCGGGAACTCGGGGCCGGCGTCCTGGTCCGCGGCGTTCGCAATGGCAACGACTTTTTGTATGAACAGCAAATTGCCCTTTTGAACCGGGAGCTGGCACCGGATTTGCCGACGGCTTTGTTCATGGCCGGAGCCAAAAACATTGCCCTGGCTTCAAGCATGCTGAAGGAAATTGCCCTTTTCGGGGGCGATTTGGAGCGCTTTTTGCCGGCCAAAGCCGCCCGCGCCTTAAAGGAGAAGCTGAGCAATGAAACATAAAGACAAGCAAAACAAAAAATGGCGCCGGGCGCTGGCGGGCTTATTCGTAGTTATTCTGCTGGCCGTCGTACTGCTGCTGCCGACCAATTACGTCATTGAAGCTCCTGGAGACGCCCTGGCAGTAGGCAACTATCTGAAGACCAGCGGGGTCAAGTCCCGGAAGAACCTCTACTTCGTGACGGTGAGTGAGCGGCGGGCTGTTTTAGGCGACTATTTATGGTCTTTCACCCAGCCTTATGAAGACCGCATGACCTTGAGCGAGGCTACTGGCGGCTCAAGCACCGAAGAATACGAGCAGCTGCAGAAGTGGTACATGCAGACCAGCCAGCAGACCGCTATTTATTACGCGGCTAAAAAGGCTGGCCTCAAGCCAAAGCTGAAGTACCGGGGCGTTTATGTGATGAGCGTGCAGTCCAGTTCCAGCTTTAAAAAGAAGCTGATGATCGGGGACACGATCGTCGCGGCCAACGGGCGCAAATTCCAGTCGGTCCAGGGCTTCATGAGCTACCTGCAAAAGCAGCAGCTGGGGCAGAAGGTAACCATCACCGTTCTGCGTTCCGGGAAAAAGAAGACCTTCAGCGGAAAAATCGTCAAGGTCAAAGGCACCGGGAAGCCGGGAATCGGGATCAGCATGGTGGAAAGAGTCAAGGTGCAGGTGACGCCTAAAACCACGATCAGCGTCGGTGATATCGGCGGACCTTCAGCCGGGCTGATGTTCTCCCTGGCCTGCTATCAAAACTACACCGGCAAGAACCTGACCAAGGGTCACAAGGTCGCGGGCACGGGCACGATCGACGCCAAGGGCAATGTCGGCATCATCGGCGGTGTTGACAAGAAGGTCGTGGCTGCTGCCAAGGCCGGGGCCGAGGTCTTCTTCGCGCCGACC
>NZ_BOCG01000283.1 GCF_016587775.1 Lactobacillus nasalidis
CATGGTTGCCTTCGACCCGGTAGTCGTAAAAGCCGGCTTCGTGGCAGGCTTCAATGATGCTGTTGGCAATGGCGTGCAGCTGCCGGCTGGAAGTGGCGCTGGTAGCCACGAAGAAGTCGGCCAGAATGCTGATGCCGCGCATGTCGTAGGCTTCAGTGTCTTCGCCGTGCCGTTCGCTGATTGCTTTCAAAACTAAGTCTAATAATTCTTCGCTCTTCAAATTTGTCTCCTAATTAAAAAATTCCTTCAGTCGTTTATTCTGCTGCCCAGACATTGTAGGCAGCCAGGGTCCGCGGGTAGATCTTGCTTCTCTTTTCCGCCAGAAAAGCCAGGGTGTGGGCCAGCTCATAGCCAACCCCGGAAGCTAAATCCGCATAGCTGACCTTGCGGGCTTCCTCAACGCCGGCAAAAGTCCGGCCAGGCTCGATATAGTCAGCCACGAAGACGATCTGGTCCAGAGTGGTCATTTCCACGTCCCCGGTCGTGTGCCGGTAGACCGCCGTCAAGATTTCAGGATCAGTGATGCCCAGGTCGCGCTTGATGAACCAGCTGCCCACGATCCCGTGCCAGATGGCCCGGTTCCAGTTCAAAAGGTCTTGGTCAAAATCTTCTTCCTTGATGACCTTGATGTATTCTTCTACTGGAATCTGCTTGGCATAGTCATGCACAAAGCCGGCCAAAGCCGCCTTGTCCTCGTCATAGCCGTTCATCTTGGCCAGAGTCCGGGCAGTCTCGCTGACGCGGACGCAGTGGGCAAAGCGCTTTTCGTCCATCATGCTCTTTTCCTTAGCAACCAGCTGGCTGCTGGTCAAAGGTGAATAAGTTTCCTTAAAAACCGGTTCAGTCACGGTAAAGCCCCTTTTCTTCAATATACTCACGAACCTTGTCAGGCACCAGGTAGCGAATCGAGGTCCCTACTGAAACGGCCCGGCGGATGGCAGTCGAGCTGAGCCGGATGTCCGGGGCGTCGACCCAGATCATCGAATATTGCGGATCCTGCGGGTAGCCCGGCCGGCGGATGCCAACCAGGGTGGCCAGCTTGGCCAGCTCTTCAGCATTCTTCCACTTGTGGAAGCTGTTGACCTGGTCGCTGCCCATAATCAGGTAATAAGTATTTTCCGGCGCCTTCTTGGTTAAGTAGCGCATGGTGTCAATCGTGTAAGAAACGCCGCCGCGAAATAATTCCAGCAGCTTGACCCTGAAGCGCGGGTTGTCCTTGGTCGCCAAATCCAGCATCGTGGCCCGGTCGCGAGCGGAGACGTTCAAAGGCGCGTCCTTGTGCGGGGGGATGTTGTCAGGAATAAACCAGACTTCATCCAGGTGCAGCTTGGTCATGGCCTGCTCCGCTGCAACCAGGTGGGCCATGTGCACCGGATTGAAGGTGCCGCCCATGATGCCGATTTGCTTGCCCTTTCTCTGGCTTTCAGCCGGCTGCACTTTTACTTGTGTTTCTTTACTGAAATCTACCAATGAATCCATACTTAAACCTCTAAATCAAAGCTCTTCTGGTTCCTAAGCCAATTCCGCCCGGCGTGTAGGCCTTGATCACGCAGCCTTCCGGCACGGTGATGAAGCCTACCCCGGCAAACAAGACGTCGCTGCGGTACTTGATGCTGTACTCCTGCCCCTTAAGTGGCGGCAGGTCACTGCCTGGGCCTGGCGGAGACAGCAATTCGCCCACGTGCTTTTTGTAAAATTCGTCCGCCTTCTCGGTCTTGGTCCGGTGGATGTACATCCCCCGGGCAGCGTAAATCGTAAAGCTGGTCGACGGCCCCTTCAGGTAGTCGATTCTGCCAAGTCCTGCCAAGAAGATGGTGTTGCCCGGCAAAAGCTGGTAGGTGGCCGGCTTCAGCGGCTTCTTCGGGGAAGCCAGGTCCAAATCCTTAGGGTCAAGCCGGCTGGCCAGCTGCTTGTCGGTCAAGATCCCTGGCGTGTCGACCAAAAAGTGGCCGTTGTCCAGGGGAATCTCGATCCGGTCCAGGGTCGTGCCCGGGAAGCGGGAGGTAGTGATCAGGTCCTTGACGTCCCCCATTTCGTCGATAATGGCGTTGATCAAGGTTGACTTGCCGACATTGGTGGTGCCGACAAAGTAAACGTCCTGGTCCTGGCTGTGCTTGTTCAAGTAGTCGATCAAAGTGTCCAGGTTCTTCTTCTTGGCTGCTGAAATCAAGAAGATGTCCTTTGGATAAAGCCCCATCCGGTTGGCTTCCTGGCGCATCCAGTCCTTGATCTTGCTTTCCTTGGAATTCTTCGGGAACAGGTCCAGCTTGTTGCCCACCAGGATAAAGTCGTTATTGCCGACAAAGCGCTTCAAAGAAGAAATCAGCGAGTTGGAGAAGTCAAACAGGTCCACCACGTTGACAATCAAGGCCTTCTTTTCACCCAAAGTGTTCAAGAGGGCCAAGAAGTCGTCATTGTCCAAAGAAACCGGTATGATCTCGTTGTAGTGGCGCAAGCGGAAGCAGCGCTGGCAGCAAACTTCTTCTCTTTCACCATTTTCTACCTTGGCCAGGGCGCTGGCTGGCAGATAGCCGGGGGCTTTGGCGTCCTGGCTCTGCAGGGCGGCGCCGCAGCCGATGCAGCGAATTTCCTCACTCATGTCAGAGTTTTCCTCCTTCAATTTATACCTTCCTCAATTATATAAGAAAACCGGCATTTAACAAAGAAAAAGCGCACCTAGCAAAGCTAGATGCGCTTCTTCCTAAGAACTTAAGCCAAAGCCTTCTTGGCAGTTTCTGCCAAAGCAGCAAAAGTCTTTTCATCGTTGTAGGCAATGTCAGCCAACATCTTGCGGTTCATGTCAACACCAGCCAGCTTCAAGCCGTGCATCATCTTTGAGTATGACAAGCCGTTTTGACGAGCAGCTGCGTTGATCCGGGCGATCCACAGTCTTCTGAATTCGCTCTTGCGCTTCTTACGGTCGCGGAATGCGTACTTGTATGAAACGAACAATTGAGTGCTTGCAGCCTTAAATTGAACGTGCTTTGAACCACGGTAACCCTTGGCAAGCTTCAAAACCTTCTTACGACGTGCGCGTGTAACGGTACCACCTTTAACTCTTGGCATCTGAAAATCCTCCTAATATCGTTAGTGTATTAAAAAATAGTAAATTAACGCATTTGGGAAAGCATTTGCTTGATGCGCTTCAAGTCGCTGCGTGAAACCATAGCGGCTTTTCTCAAATGACGACGTTGCTTCTTGGTCTTGCCGTGGAAACGGTGGCCAGTGAAGGCGTGGTGGCGCTTCAAACCGCCGTTACCAGTTCTCTTGAAACGCTTAGCTGAAGCGCGGTGGGTTTTCATCTTTGGCATGGTAAAATTCCTCCAATTAACTATTTTTTCTTTTTGTCTTTATCGCTCTTAGGACTGAGCATTAAAAACATTTGACGGCCTTCCATCTTTGGCCGGCTGGTTACAACAGCAATATCCGAAGTTTCTTCGGCCATCTTCTCAAGCACTTGTTGTCCTAATTCCTTGTGCGTGATCGCGCGGCCTCTGAAACGAATCGAAACACGAACCTTGGCGCCTTCTTTTTCTAAGAACTTGCGGGCATGCTTAAGCTTGGTTTCGAAGTCATTGCCTTCAATCGTCGGGCTCAAACGGATTTCCTTAACGCTGACCTGCTTGGAATTCTTGCGTGATTCCTTCAGCTTCTTTTGCTGTTCGAACCGGTATTTACCATAATCAAGAATCTTTGCTACAGGCGGCTTGGCGTTTGGTGAAATCAAAGCCAAATCAAGGCCGGCATCGCTCGCTTGGCGCAGAGCTTCATTTCTTGACACAACCCCAACTTGTTCGCCATCAGCGTTGATCAGCCGAACTTCACGAGCGCGGATGCTTTCGTTGAGGATCATGTTGTTTTGTTTCTGTGGTATAACTGTTCACCTCCATGTTAATTTCGAGGACAAGAAAAAAGCGGGCATATTGCACCCGCCTTTAAAATCAACAGAAAATATCGATTTGCCCAGAGGTTAAATAACTTAGGCGAGAAGCGGGGGCTTCTTCTTGTTCTCAACTTCTACTATTGTACTAGGTCTAAGCTTGACCGTCAAGAACTAATTTCACTTTCAGCCCGATTGCTTAAAGCTTAATTTTACCAATTGCAACAGGAACGTATTCCTTGTATGCTTGGAGCATTTCTTTAACAACTTTCTCTGCCAAGGGCTGGCTCAATCCTTCATTCAGCTTCTCTTGAAAATCGACAAAACTGATCATTTCATCATTTAGCGACATCTCCGCAAACATTTTATCGATCTCATGCGCATCTTCGGCGCTGATATCATAATAAAGCAGGAAGGCTGTTCGATTTTTTGGCATGTCAAGCTCGTCGATGCAGTCTGCCAAGACTGATTTAATCAAATACAGTTGGTAGTCTAATTCATTTCGTTCTGACATTTTTATCTACTTTCAGCCAGTAATCTGCTTGTACTTCGCAGCGCTGATGTATTCGACGTAGGAAACGTACTGGCCCTTATGCTTGATGGTAAGGTAGCCCTTAGCTGGGTCGTAGCCGCCTACGCTGGCCAGCTGGTAGTTTTCCTTTTGTCCCTTTTCATTATAGATGGTCACGTTGGTGTAGTTCTGAGTCCCAGTTGCAACTTTGGCATAACTGGTTTCAGCCTTGATAAAAGGATTGATCCGGTCGGTCACTGAGTTGTGGACCAGCATGAAGAAGGCTGCGACACCGGCAGCAAGGGCAACGATAGCAGTTAAAATTTTAGTCAGTTTATTCATATCTATATCTCCATTTAATTCTTGTGAATCTGAATTTCTTGCTTAGCAAGTTCGATGATGTAGTCACACTGCTGCCAGACTGCTGGTGAGTGCGTGGCGATCAATAATGTAGCGTCTGGCCCAAAGTCAGCTAAAAGTGAGTCCAGAACCAACTGGCCGTTTCCAGCGTCCAGGGACCCGGTTGGCTCATCAGCAAAGATGATCTGGGGCTTTTTGAGCAGAATCCGGGCTAAAGCCACCCGCTGCTGCTCCCCGCCGCTTAAGCTGTAGGCAGTCTGAGCCAGGTCAGCCTTCACGTCCAAATGGTCAAGTACTTGCCGCATCAACTTCTGCTTTTGCTTCCGGCTGCCCTTGGCATCAGCTAAGCCGATGGCCAGGTTGCTCTCAATGCTTTCATTGTCAATCAAGGCAAAATTTTGAAAGACATAGCCGAATTTTTCCCGGCGCAGCTTCTTGATGTTCTGCTTATTGACCTCAAGGTCATCGATCAAGACGCGGCCGCTAGTAGCTTTTTCCAAGCCGCTCAGCATGTTCAGCAAGGTGCTCTTCCCTGCCCCGCTGCGGCCAACGATGGCATAGCTCTTGCCACTTTCCAGCTGGAAGCTGCTTTCTTTCAAGATGATTTTATCGCCAAAAGATTTGCTTAGTTTTTCTGCTTTTATCATAATCTATCCTCAGTTTCCGCGGTTTAATCCCCGCAGCATATTGCTCTCTGCTTGCTTGGCGCTCAAAGCGATAGCAGCGACTTCTAAGGCCGCTAAGAGCAGGCCAAGCCAAAAGATGGCAGCTTCTCCTTGCCGGACAAGCACGGCAGCCAACAAGGCCAGATCACTCAAGGCATTGGCCAGGGCAAAGTGACTGACCAGCTTGCGGTTGCTTAAGCCAAAGACCTGGTAGACTGTCAGCCTCCTCTTTTTGCTTTCAAAGAAGCTGGCACTGACGTAGCTGACCATGAAGAACATCTGGGTCAAAGACAAGGCAGCGATGACGCCGATGATCGACAGTTCCGTTAAAAGCTGGGCATAGAGGCTGGCGGCTGTACTTTTGACATTGGTGATACCGTTGACGTAACTGGTCAAACCGGTCTGCTTAATTTCCTTCTGCAGCTTGGCCAAGCTAGGAAAAACCACTTGACCCTGGCTCAAGCTGGCTGTAAAGAAGTCGTCAGACAGCATTTTTGCGTCAACTGCCAAGATAATTGGATCAGTTGAAATGGAATTGGCAATATCCTGGCCAGCCGTATAATTAAAGACTTGCTGGCTTTGGATGTAGACTAACTTATATTTGATTTGCTTAGTTTTTCCATAGACATTAGGCAAGGTCTGCTGGAACTTGATCCAGGATTTTGCCTTCTTTTCAAAAGTAGCTTTTTGATAAGCCCGGTTTTTAGGAAGCAGAATGTAGACGGTATTTGCGTCATTTGCCATTACCCTTTTTCCTTGCTCGTCTTTGACTGAACTAGCTTTTAAAAAAGCAGGGTTAACGACCAGAACGTTGCCGTTTTGGATGTCGGTGCTGGAGGGATTTGGCTGGAACTGCTGGGCATTTTTGGCAAGGATGGCTTGCTTGTCACCTGCCACCAAGCGGTGCACCTTCCGGTCGACTTCCTTCACCCGCTTGTCGTTGCCTTGATCGACTTGGCCAAGGTTGGCGATGTAGCTGGCCGGCTTCTTTTGCCAAAGCTGCATAATTTGCTTATCCTGCTGGTAGGCGGAGTATTTTTGTCCTAAGCTGGCTAAGTTTACGCCGAGCAGGAGAACGATGGCGATTTTTAAAACGTAGCCTAAATATAAAAATCCTTTGCCGGCAAACTGACCCTTGATGGCAGCATATGGCTTGATTAAAGCCAGACTGACATAAGAAATAAAGTCAAAGATCCAATAAATTGCTGATAAGGCCAAGATCAGCAAGCAGATCGCCTTAAAGTAAAAGAGACTGCCCTGGCCGTTTAATGATCTAGCAGCCAGGAGGCTGAAGACTACTAACGGCAAGAGAATCGTCAATACAAAAGGAAGGATTTCTTTAGCGAAGTCCCGGAGAAAGATTTTCCCCGAGCTTAGACCATTGACCTGCAGGATCGCGTACTCTTTATAGCGGAAGGACTTGTCCAGGATCATGATGATCAAAAGCATCCCTAGCAAGCTGGAAAAGACTAGGAGCCCATCTTGATAAACCGTATTGTTCAAGAGCTCATCTTTAAAGGAAGATTTGTAGACTGTCACTTGCAGACCAGCTTCGCTTAAATCAGAGGCTAAAGAGGCAAACTGGGCAGTTGTGGCATTGGTGTAGTAGTTCCCCAAAACATCCTCAAGCATCAATTCGCTCTTGCTTAGACGTTTGACCTGGCTGTTCTTCCGCCAGGAATATTGTGTCTTGCTGCTGGAATTAAAATTGTAGACCAGCTTCGTATTTTTACCATCCTGGTCGAGCAAGCGCAGCTTGACCAAGTCGATCCCGGCTGATTTGGCATCTTTAGCCAAGAGCTGGTAGATCTCTTTCTTCGACTTTTTCTTGTCCCACGACGTAATCGATACGACTTGGTGCAGATTTGGGATGCTCTGCAAGTCATAGTCCTGCACCAGGCTGAGCAAGAGCCAGGAGAGGACGACGACAATTGCCGCGAACAAGGTATTTTTAATTTTTGAAATCATATCCATCCTTAAAATTCTAACTTTTTTATCAGTTTATATTCATTTTTAACTTGCTTTACATTCTAGCATCAACCTTCAAGCTGATCAATAACCTTTCTATTCTTTTTTATCAATAATTTGCACAATTCTATCCTTGTATATGCAAAAACATCCCGCCTCAGAGTTGAGACAGGATGCATTCTAAACAATGTTAATCTATTCCATCAAGCTGACGTATATAAGAACTGCCGCCAATATAATTCCAGCTGCAAATGTGATCCAATTGATCATCTTTTTGACTCTGTCAGACACAGAATCGCTCCGCAAAAGCTCATAACTGCCTAAGCCTGCCAGTGATATCGGAATAATATTCCAATAGTTGCTATTGTGGTGGGTCAAATGATCAACGATATAAGTCAAAATGAACAAAATAAACGTATTCGCAAGAACTTTCACAACAATCTGCTTCATATTGCCTTCATCCTTCCCTTTTCTCATCTCTTTAATTCGCTTTCTTTTGAAATTATCATATGTTGCCATACTGATCAAGGAAATTCTCCATTCGCTTTTATCAATCATTCATCCGAAATATATCCCTGTATATGCAAAATACATCCCTCAATTAACAATATCGTAAACTTGTAAAGTATAATATTGTAAATCATAGTATTGCTAATGAGGTGATTTCAATGTTCATCGGCAGAAAACAAGAGCTTGCAGCTTTGAACAAACTCTATCAAGAAGACAGCTTTCAATTTGCGGTCATCTATGGCCGCCGCCGTATCGGAAAAACCAGCTTGATCAATCAATTTCTAAAAGGTAAACAGGCTATCTATTTTACCGGCCTTGAAGAAAAATTCCAGGATAGTTTATCTCGTTTTTCTGACGCGATTCACGCCTACGAGGATCCCAGCTATCTGGATGGTCCAAAATTTGCCTCCTTTGAGCAGGCCTTCAAATATCTAGTCTATCTCTCTGAGAAAAATGACCGCTTAATCTTGGTCATCGACGAATTTCCTTACCTGGCGAAAGCTTATCCGCCAATTAGTTCAATGCTGCAGTCCTACATCGACCATTATTTCAAAAAAAGCAAGCTCTTTCTCATCCTCTGCGGCAGCTCCATGTCCTTCATGGAAAAACAGGTCCTTGGCTACAAGAGCCCCTTTTATGGCCGCAGAACTGCCCAGTTTAAGCTGAAGCCCTTCAGTCTGCATGATGCCGAAGAATTTTTTCCGCGATTAAATAAGGAAGAAGTTTTCGAACTTAATACCATTACCGGCGGAATCCCCCTCTACCTTTCCCTAATGTCTCCAGAAAAATCCCTTAGGGAAAATATCAAGGAAAACTTTCTGACGACCAGCGCCATGCTCTACGCGGAACCGATGAGCCTGCTCAATCAAGAACTCCGCGAGCCGGCAAGCTACAGCTCCATCATCAGCGCCATCGCGGCCGGGGCCAGCCGGCAGTCAGAGATCTCAACTAAAACTGGTATTGCCAGCGGGGCCCTTAGCCCTTACCTGGACAATTTGATCGACCTGGGCATTGTCGAAAAACGGGTGCCAGTTACGGAAATTGATAAGGCCAGAAGCCGGAAGACCATCTACGCCATCAAGGATGGCATGTTCCGCTTCTGGTATACCTTCGTCGGCAAGCGGGTCAGCTATATCGAGCGAGGGATTACCGAGCCGATTTTGGACTACATCATGAATCTGCTTCCACACTTCATGGGACCAGAATTTGAAAAACTCTCCCAAGAATACCTCTGGTCCAAGCTGTTTGATCCAGACCTGGCTCCAGAGCCTTTTGTAAACTTAGGCAATTGGTGGGGGCCTGACCTAAAGGAAAAGAAGCAAATCGAAATGGACATTGTCGGTTTCGATGACCAGAAGCTGAACGGCTACTTTGGCGAATGCAAGTGGAAAAACGAACCGATCTCCGCGGATATCCTCGAAACCCTCATCTACCGGAGCAGCCTTTTCCCTACCCCTAAGAAGAATTACTATCTGTTCTCCAAGACCGGCTTTACTGACAAATGCCGCCACCTAGCCCAGCAAGTCGACTGCCACTTAATTACCTTCGACATGATGTAAGTTCAAATATAAAAACACATACGCAAAAACATCCCGCCTCAGAGTTGAGACAGGATGTTTTTTATGTCAGAAAGGGTTCAATTTTATAAGGAAGGAATTAGTCTTCGCGGGAGTAGTTTGCTACGTCCTTGCTCAGCTTGTCCATGAACTCAGCCAGGCTTTCGGAGTTTTGTTCTTCAGTCCCGTAAGGACGGACGTTAACCGTGCCGGCGTTCATTTCATCATCCCCAAGCACCAGAGTGTAAGGTACCTTTTGGGTTTGTGATTCACGGATCTTGTAGCCCAGCTTTTCGTTTCTGAAGTCGATTTCAGCTCTGAAGCCCTTGGCTACCAGTTCGTCGCGAACCTTCTTAGCGTAGTCTGAGTGAGCATCCAGGTTGACTGGAATGATTTCAGCTTGGACAGGTGCCAGCCAAGTTGGGAAGGCACCCTTGTAGATTTCAGTCAGGTAAGCGATAAAGCGTTCCATAGTGCCGACGATCCCGCGGTGGATCATAACTGGACGGTGTTCTTCGCCGTCAGCGCCCACGTATGACAGTTCGAAGCGTTCTGGCAGCATGAAGTCCAGTTGGATGGTTGACATGGTTTCGTCGTTGCCCAAAGCAGTCTTGGTTTGAATGTCCAGCTTTGGACCGTAGAAGGCAGCTTCACCTTCAGCTTCAACGTAGTCCAGGCCCATGTCGTCCATAGCGGCCTTCAGCATGCTTTGGCTTCTTTCCCACATTTCATCGTTGGCAAAGTACTTGTCAGTGTTCTTTGGATCCCGGTATGAAAGACGGAAGTAGTAGTCGTTGATGTCGAAGTCGTGGTAGACGTCCATGATGATTTGCAGGGTTCTGGCAAATTCTTCTTGAACTTGGTCCAAAGCTACGAAAGTGTGACCGTCGTTCAGAGTCATTTCCCGAACACGTTGCAGACCTGACAAGGCACCTGACTTTTCATACCGGTGCATCATGCCCAGTTCAGCAATCCGGATTGGCAATTCCCGGTATGAGCGGATGTGGTGCTTGTAGATTTGAATGTGGGATGGGCAGTTCATTGGCCGCAATTCCAGCATTTCGCCTTCACCCATGTCCATTGGCGGGAACATGTCTTCCCGGTAGTGAGCCCAGTGGCCAGAAGTCTTGTAGGCATCCAGGTTCATCAAAACTGGAGTGTAAACGTGTTGGTAGCCGGCTGCGACTTCCTTGTCCACGATGTAGCGTTCAATGATCCGGCGAATAGTAGCACCCTTTGGCATCCAGTATGGCAGACCTGCCCCAACCTTAGGGTCAACGAAGAAGAGGTCCAGGTCCCGGCCGATGGTCCGGTGGTCTCTTTCCTTGATTTCTGCCCGCCGCTTAAGGTCGGCTTCCAGGTCAGCTTCCTTGAAGAAGGCAGTCCCGAAGATTCTTTGCAGCATTGGGTTTGAGCTCTTGCCCTTCCAGTAGGCACCAGCGACTGACAAAAGCTTGAACTTCTTGATCTTGCCAGTGTTTGGCAAAAGGGCGCTAAAGCCAAAGTCAACGAAATCGCCCAGCTTGTAGGCGTCAACTACTTCGCCTTCCTTGGCCAAAAGTTCGCTCTTGTATGGGTCGTCCTTGAAGGCTTCGGCAAGTTCACTCTTGGCAACTTCTACGTGTTCAATGGCTTCGCCGTTCTTGATGGCCTTTTGCAGAGCCTTTTCCAGGTCTGGCAGTTCAGTAACCTTGATTTGGTCTTCCTTGTCAGTTTCGATGAAGAAGCCGTCTTCTGAAACTTCTGCTTGGCCCAGCTTGATTTCCGGGTACTTTTCCTTGACTAAAGCTTCCAAAACGAAGGCAACGGTTGCCCGCAGAACGCTCAAGCCTTCAGCGTCCTTGTTGGTCAAAATGGCAACTTCGTGGTCAGCGTCCAGCTTGAAGTCAAGCGGCTTGATTTCCCCGTCAACCTTGCCGGCAACGGCATTCTTGGCCAGGGAAGTTGAAATGCTGGAAGCCAGGTCAGCTACTGAAACAGCTGCGTCAAATTCTTTCTTTGAGCCATCTGGCAGAGTCAAAGCAAAACTCATTAGTAAAAATCCTCCAAAAACAAAAAAGTCCCGAGCACAAATACGCGCTCGGGACGATTAATCATCGTGGTTCCACCCAAAATTCAGGCCTAAAAGGCCTCTCTCATTGGACTGATAACGGTGTCCAACCTTGTCATGCATCTTTTGGGGTCATAGAAGGTGGGGTTTCTCCCTAACGGGGGCTTTCAGAACGGGGCCCCTCTCTCTGAAGCGGGAGGAATCATGTCTTCTATTTACTTTTCGATTATACCCCCTTGCCCAAATAAGACAAGTATTTTTTGGCTTTTTTCTAAAAAAAGCTACATCAAGCGGCGGTTCTTTCCGGAAACGACCACTTCCTTGGCCAGGTAGCGGACCCGCTGCATCAGCCGGGCCGCCTTGACCGGGTCATCTGCATTCTTGGTCGCGCTGAAGTGGGATTCCAAATCATTCATGTCAAAGTTGGAGCTGAAGAAGGTCGGCAGGTCATTGTCCATCCGGGCCTGCAGAATCACGCCCAAAACATCGTCTCTGGACCAAGGGCTCAGGGTTTCTGCCCCGATGTCGTCCAAAATCAAGACATCGCAGGCCGCCAGGCGCTGGATCTCCGCTTGCAGGCTGTTGTCGCCAAAGTGGCTGGAAAGTCCGGCAATAAAGGTCGGCATATGAACGAACACCACCTTGGCCCCCAATTCCGCCACCCGGTTGGCCAGGCCGGCCAGCATATAGGTCTTGCCGACGCCAAAGTCGCCGCTCAAATAGAGGCCCTTGGCATGCGGATTGCTCGGATAAGCCTTGATAAAAGCGCCAAGAGCAAAGAGGGCCGACCGCCGGTCATCGCTCATGTCCAGCTCTTCCAGCCTGACGCGGCGCAATTTCTCCGGCAAATCGATCAGTTCGACCCGCTTCTTGGCAGCCTGCTCTTGGTCGCGGCGCTGCTTGTCCTGGCTTGGCAGGTAGCGGATGCCGATAAAGGGCCCTTCCATGAACAGCTGGGGCAGGTAGCCGCTGATCACCTTGTCATGGCCGTCTTTTTGCCGGCAGTATTCATACAGGCTGGCAAAACTGGACTCCACGCTTTCCTTGGTCCATTCGCCCTGGTGAGCCAGTAAAAAGGAGCGCACGTCCGGATCAGCGAAAACCCGGTCGCGCGTCTTTTGATATGATTCTGGCGAAAAATGCTGCCCGTTTTTGGCAGCCGCGGCCTTAGCCGCTTCATTTATCATCTCGCCGATGTTTTCCATTGTTTCACCCGCTTACTTGTCTTTCTTGCCCGGGCCTTTGAGCAAGGCCCGCAGGTCTTCATCTGAAATCTTGACCGAGTTGTCCGCCTTCTTCTTGCTCCAGTCAGTCCCCTGCTCAACCCGCCGGCCGCCGGAGTAATTTCTTGCCTGCCTCTGGGCGGGCTGCTTGGAGCGCTGGCGCAGGTGCTGAATGGCGGCTTCCGGGGTCGTGATCCCCTTTTGCAGCC
>NZ_BOCG01000284.1 GCF_016587775.1 Lactobacillus nasalidis
CCGAAGAGCAGAAAGTGCTGCTTAAAGAAAAGCCTTCGCCGAGTGAACGAAGAGTTCGTAATATGTTAGTTGCAGATAAAAAAGACTGGCAGTATACACAGTCAGCCCGGATTCTGCAACTGGCAATTTCCGACTTGGGCAAGGCTTGGAACAATTTCTTTGACAAGGCCCAACCAGGCTGGGGCAAACCAAAATTTCGGTCAAAGCGGGAATCCAGACAAGGCTTCAAAAGCGATCA
>NZ_BOCG01000285.1 GCF_016587775.1 Lactobacillus nasalidis
AGGACGCCGGCGAAGCAGGCGGCTACTATGAAGTGGCTGTCGTTTACGACGTTACGCCGGATGAAGACAACATTATCGAAATCAGCGGGGTAAACACCCAAGTCGTACAGCTGCTGGGCTACCACGGCGACGGCCAGGACCTGGACCAGGAAACCTATCGCCTGCTCAGCCGGCCGCTGGTTGAATACATCGAAACCTTGACTTACGAAGTAAGCCAGGTTGCCTTGGACGAACCGATCAACTTGGATTTTGAACCTAATTTCTAAGGACTAAGCAGGTGAGCAAATGCCTCGAAAGAAAAGGCAGGCCAATCGTAAAAAGAACAAAAAGAAAAAAACAGAAGAATCATTGAGCTGGGTGGTTACCGGGATCGTCTTGATCCTGGTAGCCATTTTGGCGTTATTGCGCCTTGGCTGGCTGGGCAAGGAACTGGCCAATTTGCTGCGGCTGCTGATCGGCGACAGCTACCTGCTTGGCGGGGGCTTTTTGGCAATCCTGGGCCTGGTGATGCTGATCTACGGCCAGCCGCCGCGCTTTGGCTTCAAGCGGACCAGCGGTCTGCTTTTAGCCTATCTGGGACTGCTGTATGTCCTGGCCAGCCGCTTTTTCAACCTGCAGGCCGTGCACAGCGACTTTATCGCGGCCTTCAAGAGCGTGATCTATGAAGAGCTGGCCCGGGCCAACGTCACGGTCAGCGTCGGCGGCGGCCTGATCGGCAGCTTTTTGTACGGCATCTTCTACCAGCTGCTGGGACAAGCAGGCGGCATTT
>NZ_BOCG01000286.1 GCF_016587775.1 Lactobacillus nasalidis
CCGTCCAGGCGGCAGACATGTTTGCCACCGGCGGGGTCGACCTGTTGACCCGGCTGGGGGCGCAGACGCTGGTTTTCGGCGTGGAGGACGCCAATCTCAACTTTGAGTATTTCGGCGACCGTATTTCCAAGATTCCCCGGCAAAGAGAGGAATTCGCGGACTACAGCCAGACTTATTCCACCCAGTACAACCAAATGGTGGCCAGGGAGGTCGGCCATGAGGTCAGCGAACCCAACGCCATTCTGGGCCTGGCTTATGCCGTGGCCAATGCGAACCTGGGCTCGCCTTTGAAGCTCCGGCCAGTCAACCGGGTCGGGGCCGGGCATGACGACATCCTGCAAAGGGAAGCCGCCGTGCAGAGCGCCAGCGCCATCCGCAACCTGCTGTTAAACGGGGCCAGCTACGCCGAACTGGAACAGTGGCTGCCCAAGGGCGAAATTGCTGCTTTTGAGCAGGAAAAGGCCCTGCCAAACTGGGAGCTGCTGTTTCCTTTGCTGAAGTACCGGCTGGAGTCGGCTTCGATTGCCGAACTGCAGCGGATCTATCAGATGAGCGAGGGGCTGGAGTACAAATTCAAGGCTGAGATTCACCTGGCCCAGAACTTTGCCGAGTTTTTGCGCCACGTCAAGTCCAAGCGCTACACTTACTCGCGCCTGCGCCGCTTGAGCCTGTACACTCTGCTGAACGTTACTGAAAGCGACCTGCTTGGCAGCTACGATCACGTGTCAACGATGCTTCTGGGCTACAGCAAGCGGGGGCGGAAGTACTTGAAGAAGCAGCGGAAGAATTTTGCCGTCGACATCGTTTCCAAGGTCGACCGCAAGAATGCCCAGGAAGGGACCCTGGGCCTGCAGGTCAGAACAGACCGGTTATTTGAACAGATTGTTGGCGTCGATCAAAACTTTGGCCGGCGGCCACTCGAGGTAAATTAATGCTAGAACTTTCATTTTTTCAAATCAAAAACAGCCGCGAGCCTTTGACGCAGGTCTCAGCTGACTTGACGTTTGCCGACGGCTTTTACGAAAGATCCAAGGATCTGCTTTATGAGGTCAAGAACGCGCATGTCGAAGGACAGCTTTTTTACGACGAGCCTTTCGTGACCGGCAACTTCCAAGTGGAAGCCGACCTGCTGGTTCCGTCTTCCCGGAGCCTGGAAGCCGTGCCTCTGCACCAGAAGTTCAGCTTCGTTGAAAACTATTCCGACCATGAGCCGACGCAGGAAGAAAAGGAACTGGGCCTGATGATCATTCCCCTGGCCGATGACCGGATCGATGTGCAGACGGCCGTAGAAGACAACATCCTCTTGAACATTCCGACTACGATCCTAACTGAGCAGGAAGCTACAGAAGGCCTCTACCCTGAAGGCCAGGGCTGGGAAGTCGTTTCCGAGCAGGACTTTGCCGAGCAGAAGAAGGACCAGGTCAACCCGGCCTTCGCCCAGCTGCAGGACCTGCTGGACAAGATGCAAGCGGATGAAAATGAGGAAAAATAAAAGTACTCAGTTCTAAACAAGTCTTTTTCCAGAGAAAATTAATCTGGTGAAGACTTATTTTTATGGGGTACTTGTTAAAAAGGCGAATTTGGGCTATTCTAGAATTATTAAAATATACTTTAAGATTATACTTGGATTAAGCAGACCCAAAATTAATCAGTAGGATATGAGGGGATAAAACATGCCGAAAATTTTGATTGTTGAAGACGAAAAGAACCTGGCTCGTTTCGTCGAACTTGAGCTCCAGCACGAAGGCTATGAGACCGTTGTTGAAAACAACGGCCGCAAGGCTTTGGACCGTGCTTTGAGCGAAGACTTTGACGCGATTTTGCTGGACTTGATGCTGCCGGACTTGAACGGTCTGGAAATTGCCCGCCGCGTGCGGCAGAGCAAGACCACGCCGATCATCATGATGACCGCGCGTGACTCCGTGATCGACCGGGTTTCCGGCCTGGACCATGGTGCTGACGACTACATCGTCAAGCCTTTCGCCATTGAAGAGCTTTTGGCCCGCCTGCGCGCTGTTTTGCGCCGGGTCAAGATTGAAAAGGACGCTTCAAAGGACAAATTGCCGCGGCAAAAGGTAGTCAAGTTTAAGGACCTGACGATCGAAACTGCCAACAGAATCGTTCACCGGGGCGACGGCAAGACGGTTGACCTGACCAAGCGGGAATACAACCTCTTGATGACTCTGATTGAAAACAAGAACAATGTTGTCGGCCGCGACCAGCTTTTGAACAAGATCTGGGGACCGGAATCAAACATCGAGACCAATGTTGTCGAAGTCTACGTCCGTTACCTGCGGAACAAGATCGACATTCCCGGCCAGCCTTCCTACATCAAGACTGTGCGCGGAACCGGCTACATGGTAAGAGATGAGGAAGACAATGCCTAAAGCTAGCGCCGCCAGCGGCAAGAAGGAGACCAGACACGTTTCACTGATCGTGAGATGGGTCAGCATCGTCGCAATGACGATCGCGGTCTCTTTTCTTGTTTTTTCCGCTGTTGTTTACAATACCGTTAAGCAAGAAGCTCTAAGCCAACAAAAAGACACCTCCAATGAAGTGGTCAACATTTTGCGCAAGCGCCTGGTCGGCATCGACGACGAACTGGAAATCACCAACGTGGTCCAGCAGCTGTCCCCGAACACCAGAAGAATTCTGAAGGGCGGCCCGGCCCTGTCCCAGTCTGAAAACAGCAACAGCAGCGTTTTCGGCGACACGGTCCTGAGCACCGTGACCAACCCGGACGTGACGGTGGCCATTTACAACCTGCGCAACGAAATCGTCTTCCACAACGGCGACAGCGCGCCAAAGCTGGTCAAATTCACCAGTGAAAGCAAGAGCGTGGTCAAGGAGAACAAGAAGGGCAAGAGCATCCTGTACGTCTACCGCAAGGTCAGAAACCGGAGCACGCACAAATTGACGGGCTATATCGTCGTGCGCAACCAGATGACCAGCTACACCCGCTTGATCAGCCGCACCCTGAGCGCCATGCTCTGGCTCTCCCTGCTGGGGGTCAGCCTGGCAATCTTGATTTCCTACCTGGTCGTGCGCAACGTGGTCAAGCCGATCAACAAGATGTCCAAGGTGGCCAGAGAAGTCAATGATGACCCGAACAGCACGGCCAGAATTCCGGAGCTGCACAGAAACGACGAGCTGGAAGAACTGGCCCTGTCTTTCAACATGATGCTGGACCGGATGCAAAAATACATCGAGCAGCAGAAGCAGTTCGTCAGCGACGTCTCGCATGAACTGCGGACCCCGGTGGCCGTGATCGAAGGCCACCTCAGCATGCTCAAGCGCTGGGGCAAGGATGACCCGCAGATTCTGGAGGAATCGATCGATGCCTCTATTTCTGAAGCCGAGCGCATGAAGCACTTGATTCAGGAAATGCTGGATTTGACCCGGGCAGAGCAGATCAGCGTCCACTACCCGAACGCGATCGCTGAGCCGATGGAAGTGCTGACCAGAGTGGTCGGCGACATGGGCATGGTCCACCCCGACTTCAAGATTTCCCTGGAAGTCGAGGACCTTGACCCTGACACCAAGATCCAGATCTACCAGGGCCACCTGGAACAGATCTTGATCATTTTGATCGACAACGGGATCAAGTATTCAACCGACCGCAAGGAAATCGCCGTTTCCGCCGGCCAGTCCGGCCAGGAGATGCAGATCGTGGTTCAAGACTATGGCGAGGGGATTTCTGACGAGGACAAGAAGAAGATCTTCAACCGCTTCTACCGGGTCGACAAGGCCAGAACCCGTGAAAAGGGCGGCAACGGTCTGGGCCTCTCCATTGCCCAGAAGCTGGTGGAATCCTACCACGGCACCATTGACGTGGAATCCGTTCTGGGCCAGGGCAGCCAGTTCCGGATCATCTTCCCGGTCCTCAGCGACGAGGACGTCAAGCGCCTGCAAAGCCGCGAGCAGCAGAAGCAGGCAGAGGAAAGCGGCGAAAGCAGCAATCCGCAGTCTGCCGAAAGCTAAAAAGATCAAAAAAAGAACCGCCATTTGGCGGTTCTTTTTGTTTTGATCATTACTGTTTGTTGCGGTGCTGCTTGCCTTGGTTGCGCTTGCGCAGGTCGCTGTTCTTGCTTGGCGCAGGCTTGCCTGGCTTGGCTTCAGCGGCCGGCTTCAGGATCGCGTCAATCTTGGCTTGGGTGACCACTTCGACGATTGGGTTTTCAGCCAGTTCCTTGGATACCCGCTTCTTGGCCCGCGGCTGCACGATAAAGGTGGTGATCAGCTGCTGGATGACCATGACCAGGTTGCCGACTGCCCAGTACAGAGCCAGGGCGCCGGAGAAGGACATGGAGAAGAAGAAAGTCATGATCGGGTTCATCAGCATGGTGGCCTGCATGGTCTTCTTTTGTTCTTCAGGGATGCCAATCATGGCCACGTAGCTTTGAATCAGGGCAAAGACCGTGGCGATGATGGCCAAGGCCATGGACTTGCTGGACAGGGAAATGCCGAAGAAAGTGGACTTGGCCAGGGCGCTTGAGTAGGCAACGGCCTGGTAGATCCCGATCATGATCGGCATCTGGATCAAGAGGGGCAGGCAGCCCATCCCGCCAGTCATGGAAACATTGTTCTTTGAGTAGATCTCTCTTTGCAGACCGCTCAAGGCCAGCTGCTGGTCCGGAGTCATGCCCGGAGTCTTCATGGCCTTTTGCAAAAGCTGCATCTGCGGCTGCAGAAGGTGCATCTTTTCCTGCTGCAGGGTGGCCTTGTGCTGCTGGTTGAGCATGAGCGGCATCAAGATCACTCTGACTACCAAAGTGATGATGACGATCGCCCAACCGGCCCCGCTGGCCCCGCCAATGGCGTGGGCCAGGTTGACCGTGATGTGCTGCAGGGGCTGGCCGATCCATTCATAGATCCAGTAGTAAGGACCGCTGGTCGGCGCCTTCAAGCTGCCGTTTTTGCTGGACTGGCTGGCACAAGCCGAAAGAAAAAGCGGCAAGAGCGCCAGCAGGCTGATTGGTAATAGACGTTTTTTGATTTTTTTCATTGAATGCATTCTCTCCAAATTTTTAGGATCTGTCTAATATAATACATGAAAAGAATGCATTTGTTCCATATCGGGCAGAACTTTTGTGTCCAAACGTGAAATTTGGGCATATGTTGCCGCGCCTGGCAATTCAGCCTTGAACTTGACCAGGTCGCTGGGCGTGCCTTGAATGACGATGGTGACGGTGCCGTCAGGGTTGTTTCTGACGCTGCCCGGCAGGTGCATTTTCTGGGCCAGCATCTGCACGCTCCAGCGGAAACCGACGCCCTGCACGACCCCGTGCGCTAATAATTCCCATGTTTGCATTGTAATTACCTTCTTTATTTTTGGCAAAAAATCATTAAAATAGTATTTCTAAGGAGTATTTTATCATGCAAGAAAGAACATCTGTCAATAATCCGCAAATTAAGGCCATCGGCAAGCTCAGCCAGAAGAAGTACCGCGAGGAAAGCGGCTATTACCTGATCGAAGGCTTCCACCTGGTTGAAGAAGCCCTAAAGGCCAAGGCCAAGTACCGGGAAATTCTGGCCACGCCACCGGCTTTAAAGCGCCTGGAATCCCTGGGCCTGGAGTTTGACCAAGACAAGCTGATCAAGATCAGTGAGGGCGTGGCCCGGCACTTGAGCAGCACCAAAAATTCCCAGGACGTCTTCATGACCGTCAAGATCAACCAGCCGGAGCATTTTGACTTCAATTACGGCAAGTGGGTGCTCCTTGACGACCTGGCCGACCCGGGCAATGTGGGGACGATCATCAGAACGGCTGACGCGGCCGGTTTTGACGGGGTGATTCTGTCAAACAGAACGGTTGACCTTTACAATCCCAAGGTCCAGCGCTCCATGCAGGGCAGCCAGTTCCACCTCAGCCTGATCAAAGCTGACCTGCCTGAAGCCATCGCCAGCCTGCAGGCCGCTGACATCCCCGTCTACGCCAGTCTCCTGGATCCGCAGGCCAAGCAGCTGGGCGATTTCGCTCCCCAGGCGCAGGTGGCCTTGATTATCGGCAACGAGGCCCATGGGGTGTCTGCTGATATCGCGGCCTTGGCCGACGAGAAGCTCTACATTCCGATCAAAGGGCGGGCTGAATCCTTGAACGCGGCGGTTGCTGCCGGCATTATGATCTACCACTTCAGCTGAGGCGGAGACTTTTTGCTTGTTTTTGGTAAGTAACTTATGCTTAAATAGAGTTCATGGATATTAATTTTAGGAGGTTGCCCTATGACAGAATTATCCGAACAGGACGCACCGTGCTGTCAAAACGCCGAGAATTATGAAATGTGCGCCCGTTTCGTCAAGGCTTTTGAAATCATCGGCAAGAAGTGGAACGGCTTGATCATCAGCTCCTTGTGCGATACCAAGGCTATGCGCTTCCGGGACCTGGCTCATGCCATCGGCGCCTGCTCAGACCGCGTTTTGGTTGAACGGCTTAGGGAATTGGAAGCTGACGGGATCGTCAAGCGGTCGAAGAACGAGGAAAACAAGATCGTGCTTTACACTTTGACGCCGAAAGGCGCCGAACTGAAGCCGGTTTTCAACCAAGTTCACCTGTGGGCCGACAAGTGGGCGTAAAAAACAGCTTGCATTTAAGCGCGTTTTAGCCTATGATTTTAATTAATTACTAAGAACAAGACTAGTAGCAAGACTAAGCTTTAACAGGGAGGTTTCTTGGCAACTGAAAGGAAACCAAAGGGCAGCTTGCGAATTTCATCTTGCGAGTAGGATCTAATCAATTCCGGCTGCCGCCGTTATCGGTAAAGAGTGTAGGCCTTTTTGGGCCTAAACTAGGGTGGTACCGCGAAGCTTCGTCCCTTTTGGGGGCGGAGCTTTTTTTGTTGAAAGGAATAAGTAAATGGATTTATTTGATCGATTGAAGAAACTGCGTGAGCAGGGACTTGCTGAAATCAAGGAAGCTGAAAGCGAAAAGACGCTGAACGACGTTCGGGTTAAACTGGTCGGCAAGAAGGGTGAACTGACCGAAATCCTTCACCAGATGAAGGATGTTGCTCCGGAAAAGCGGCGCGAAGTCGGCCAAAAGGTCAACGAGCTGCGGGACCTGTTCAACGAAAACCTGGCCAGCGCCAAGGACGACCTTTTGCAAAAGGCCATCGAAGCCAGACTGGAAGCTGAAAGAATCGACGTTACCCTGCCAGGGCGCAGAAAGCACGTTGGTTCAAAGCACCCGATCAGAATCATCCAGGACGACCTGGAGCGTTTCTTCATCGGCATGGGCTACCAGGTCGTTCAAGGCCCGGAAATCGAAAGCGAACACTACAACTTTGAAATGCTGAACCTGCCAAAGGACCACCCGGCCCGGGACATGCAAGCCACTTTCTATGTTGACGCCGACCACCTCCTGCGCAGCCAGACTTCCCCGGTTCAAGCCCGGACCATGGAAAAGCATGACTTTGCCAAGGGCGACTTGAAGATGATCTCACCGGGCAAGGTTTACCGCCGGGACGATGACGACGCCACCCACTCCCACCAGTTCATGCAGATGGAAGGGCTGGTTGTCGGCAAGAACATTTCCTTGAGCGACCTCAAGGGGACTTTGGAACTGGTTGCCAAGCACGAATTCGGCCAAGACCGGGAAACCCGCCTGCGTCCAAGCTACTTCCCGTTCACCGAACCATCGGTTGAAATGGACGTTTCCTGCTTTGAATGCGGCGGCAAGGGCTGCGCGATCTGCAAGAACACCGGCTGGATCGAAGTGCTGGGCGCGGGGATCGTTCACCCGAACGTCCTCTCCAGTGCCGGGATCGACCCGACCGTCTACAGCGGCTTTGCCTTCGGCCTGGGTCTGGACCGGTTCGCCATCTTGAAGTATGGCATTGATGACATTCGTGACTTTTACAGTGATGACGTGCGCTTCTTGCAGCAATTCCGTCGGGAGGAAGATTAATGTTAGTTTCTTACAATTGGTTGAAAGATTTCTTGAACATGGATGGCGTGGACCCATACGCCTTGGCAGAAAAGCTGACCCGGTCCGGGGTTGAAATTGCTTCGACGGTTCACCCGGAAGAAGGACTGAGCAAGCTGGTCGTGGGCCACATTCTGACCTGTGAAAAGATCGAAGGCACTCACTTGAACAAGACTACGGTCGACGTCGGTGAAGAAGCAGCCCGCCAGATCGTCTGCGGGGCCCCGAACGTGGCGGCCGGCCAGGACGTCATCGTGGCTTTGCCAGGGGCGCATTTGCCAGGCGGCATCAAGATCAAGAAGAGCAAGATGCGCGGGGTTGAGTCAAACGGGATGATCTGCGGTTTGCAGGAACTCGGCTTCAGCGACTCAGTCGTGCCGCCGAAGTACGCCAACGGCATCTGGCTTTTCCACGACCCTGACCTCAAGCCGGGCGACTCCGTCTTTGAAGCTCTGGGGATGGACGACTACGTTCTGG
>NZ_BOCG01000287.1 GCF_016587775.1 Lactobacillus nasalidis
GTCACGCTTAACGGCGCCATCAGCCGCCGGGCCAGCGGGGAAATCATGACCAGCGACTTGATCGCCAACTCCTTTTACCGGCAACTGGCTGCTTATGCCCTGGCCCGCCGCCTGCCTTTCAACATTGTCGATTTTGATTCCCGCATCGTCACGCCCGATCATGACATCGACCCGATGGTTTACCAGCAGGCTTTCGAAAACCAGGCCGTCCTTTTCGTCAGAGGCGTCGCGGAATTTCCGGAAGCTGGCCAGGACATTGCCAAGGCCTGCTTCGTCGGCAGTCAGGACCTGCTCGACAGCGTGGAAGCTGAAGTCAAGCAGGACTGGAGCCAGGACTTCAACGTTCTGCGGACCGATCCCCGCTTCCTTGAGCTGCTCAACCCTAAAGTAAACAAGGGCCAGGGCCTGGAAGAACTCTGCGAGCGGCTGGGCATTGCTCCAGAAGAAGTCATGGCCGTTGGCGACGAGCGCAACGACCTGGACATGTTTGCTTTTGCCGGCACCAGCGTGGCCATGGGCAACGGCAACGACCTGGTCAAGCAGGCAGCCGACTACGTCACCGGGACAAACGACGGAGACGGCATCGCTGAAGCCATCGAGAAGTTCGTTTTAGGCGAGTAAGGCTGATTTTTCTTCAAACTGGCAATTTTTTGCGGCTTTTAAAAAATAAACTCAAAAAAGTTGTACTAGTTGCTGGAGGAAGAAAAAATGCTCAGCGAACTGATCTCTTTGGCCTGCGGTCTCCTGGCAGCTTACAATGCCGACCGCTACTATTACTCAGCTTTAAACCGGGAAGACCGGCTGGTTCAAGACCTTCCTTACATCATTCTGGCCGGCAACCTGACCGTTTACGCGCTTCCTGAGCACGGCATCTTATACTCCATACTTTTGATTAGCCATTTTATTTTGATGGTCACCAGTGACCTGCACGAGCAGGCTTATGACAGCTGCCTGCTATTCACGCCCCTGGTGACCGGCCTGCGGCATTTTTTCTTGGCTCCGGGCATGGAAGGACTGGGCGCAGCCGCCTGCTTTCTGGCGGTCCTGGTCTGGCTGACTTTGCGCGGGAAGATGGGCAGCGGCGACGTCTGGTTTTATCTCCTCTTGGTCTTAAATTTTTCCAGCCAAGTCGCCTTGAAGAGCTTTCTGCTCGCTTCCCTGCTTGCCCTGGCCCGGGCGGCCTGGCGGAAGCTGCCGGCTGAAGAAGCCTTCGCCTTCCTGCCCTACCTGTTTTGGGGCTTGAATCTCCAGTTTTTGCTCTAAAGCAAAAAAACGTTCGGATGACATCTAGTCATTCGAACGTTTTTTATTGAACTGAATTACTTGCTTGCTTCAGTTTCCTTGTTTTCGTCTTCCATCTTCTTTTCCAGGTCAGCGATTGAGTAAACTGAGTCTGGTTGTTGAACATCGGCCTTTGGCACTTGGTTGCGGTAAATTGGCATGCCAGTACCAGCTGGGATGATCTTCCCGATGATGACGTTTTCCTTCAGACCAAGCAGCGGGTCGTTCTTGCCGCGGATTGACGCGTCGGTAAGCACCCGGGTAGTTTCCTGGAAGGAAGCAGCTGACAGGAAACTGTTGGTTTCCAGGGCAGCCTTGGTGATACCCAGAATGTCTGCTTGGGCAGTTGCCGGGATACCACCGCTGATGATGACGTCGCGGTTGCGGTCACGGAATTCAGCGATGTCCATGACTTCACCTGGCAGAATGTCAGTTTCACCTGGGTCAAGGACGCGGACCTTCTGCAGCATCTGTCTAGTCAGAACTTCGGCGTGCTTGTCGGCCAGGTCAACACCCTGAGTCCGGTATGACTTCTGGACTTCAGCCAGGATGTATTCTTCGGTCGTCAGAGTATCAGTTACCTTGATCAGTTCCTTAGGGTCGATAGAACCAGGGATCAGCTTGTCACCACGGTGAATTTCGTCGCCTTCCTGAACGGCTGGCTTAGCCGTGTAAGGAATGGTGTAGACTCTGGTGTCGATCTTGCCCTTAACGGTGATTTCCTGCAAGTGTTCAGCCGCGTTGCTTTCGATCTTGTCGACAACACCGTCAACTTCAGAGATGACCGCGCGACCCTTAGGGTTGCGGGCTTCAAACAATTCTTGCACACGAGGCAGACCTTGAGTGATGTCTTCTGCGCCGGCAACACCACCGGTGTGGAAAGTACGCAGGGTCAGCTGGGTACCTGGTTCACCGATTGACTGAGCGGCAACCGTACCGACTGCTTCACCGATTTCAACTTCTTCGGCAGTAGCCAGGTTCCGGCCGTAGCACTTCCGGCAGATACCGTGGGAAGTGTTGCAAGTCAGGATTGACCGGATCTGAACTTCTTGAACGCCGGCGTCGACGATCTTCTGCGCCATCTGTTCGTCCATCAAGACGCCCTTCGGGCAGATTACTTCGCCAGTTTGCGGGTCACGGACAGTCCGGTTGGTAAAGCGGCCTACCAGACGGTCGTAAAGGGATTCGATCAAGCCGGCATCCTTGTCAACGATTGCTCTGGCCGTAATGCCGCGGTCAGTGCCACAGTCGTCTTCACGGATGATGACATCCTGGGCAACGTCGACCAGACGACGGGTCAGGTAACCAGACTGGGCGGTCTTCAAGGCCGTGTCAGTCATACCCTTCCGGGCGCCGTGAGTGGACATGAACAGTTCCAGCACGGTCAGACCTTCCTTAAAGTTGGAGATAACCGGAATTTCGAACAATTCACCACTTGGAGTAGCCATCAAACCACGCATACCAGCCAGCTGGGTGAAGTTAGAGATGTTACCACGGGCACCGGACTGCTGCATGACGGAGATTGGGTTTCTCTGGTCCTTGAATTCGGCAATTTCTTGCTGAACGGCATCCTTACAGTCGGTCCAAATCTTGATGATGTTGTCGTGACGTTCCTTGTCGGACAGCTTGCCCCGGCGGAACATCTTGGATACCTGCTTAACCTGCTTGCGGGCTTCGGCAACCAAAGCATCCTTGGTCTTGGTTTCCGGAACGTCGGCCATACCGATCGTCAGACCGGAGATGGTTGAAGCAGAGTAGCCCATTTCCTTCAAGTCGTCCAGGTATTCAGAAGTTCTTTGTACCCGGTAGCGCTTGTAGATTTCAGAAATCGTGTCACCCAGGAAGCCCTTCTTGAATGGCGTAGCCACCAGGTCCTGGCCAACTTCAGCGATCTTGTCGTGGATGTCTTGACCATCTTCCAGGAAATACTTTTCATCCATCGGCTGCTTCAAGTTGTCTTGAGTCGGCTCGTTGATGTAGAAGTAGTCGTCTGGGAAGAGAGAGTTGAAGACCAGACGGCCGTAAGTCGTTACGAAAATGCCGTCTTCGTGGCCTACGCCCCAGTTCTTCTTAGGCATTGAGGCTGCTGAAACACCGATGATGGTGTGGTAGTGGATGTCGCCGTTGTTGTAGGCAACGGTTGCTTCTTCCGGAGTGGCAAAGATCATGCCTTCGCCTTCACGGCCGATTTCAGCTTGCGTCAGCCAGTAGTTACCCAAAACGATGTCCTGAGACGGAGTAACGATTGGCGTACCATCCTTAGGAGTAAGGATGTGGTGGGCAGCCAGCATCAGCAGGCGGGATTCCGCAACTGCTTCGTCTGACAGCGGCACGTGGATGGCCATCTGGTCACCGTCGAAGTCGGCGTTGTAGGCTTCACAAGCCAGCGGGTGCAAACGCAGGGCCTTGCCTGGCACCAGCACTGGTTCAAAGGCTTGAATTGACAGCCGGTGCAGGGTAGGTGCCCGGTTCAAAAGAACTGGACGTTCCTTGATGACGTATTCCAATACGTCCCAAATGTCGTCGTCTTCACGGTCGATCTTGCGCTTGGCGTTCTTGATGTTGGAAGCAATGCCCCGGCGAACCAGTTCCCGCATTACGAAAGGCTTGAACAATTCCAAGGCCATTGGACGCGGAACGCCGCATTGGTAAAGCTTCAGCTTCGGAGAAACGTCGATGACTGAACGGCCGGAGTAGTCGACACGCTTACCAAGCAAGTTTTGACGGAAACGACCCTGCTTACCCTTCAGCATGTGGGAAATGGACTTCAGCGGACGGTTGCCCGGCCCAACGACCGGACGGCCGCGGCGGCCGTTGTCGATCAAAGCGTCGACGGCTTCCTGCAGCATCCGCTCTTCGTTTTGTACGATCAAGCCAGGAGCGTGCATGTCCAGCAGCTTCTTCAACCGGTTGTTCCGGT
>NZ_BOCG01000288.1 GCF_016587775.1 Lactobacillus nasalidis
GGCAGCTGCTTCGACTTAGGCGAGCGGCGCTTCGTCCTCTATCCGCAAGGCGATGCCACCATCAGCACTTACAGCGACAACGACCAAAGCGACTACAAGCACAACAGCGCTCAAACCGTCATCCGCACCCACGTGGCTGACAGCAAGCTGCGCGTGATCATCGAACCAACCACCGGCTACTACCCGAACATGGCCATCAAAGAGAAAACCTTCCTTTATATATACTGCGACCGGCACCCCGAAGAAATCCAGCTGCGGGCCGGCAATGACGAAGTCATCAGCCTGACCGAGTACGGTACTCCGGAAACCCTGCAAAGAGCCAAGGAAGGCTTCTACTACGACAACAAGTTCTGCTGGCCGGAAGGCTTCAAGGACCTGGGGGCAACGCCCCGCCCGACCCTGATCATCAAGCTGCAGGAGCGGGACATCAAGCAGGAAAAAATCGAAATCCTGGTCAACAACTTCCGCTTCGCCAACGAACAACTGGTTCACCAGATCACCGACGCCGCCCTGCCCCTGCCGGGCAAGGTGGAAGTCGACCGGAGCAAGATCAGTGCCCACTCCCTGACAGTCAAGTGGACCCAGCGGACGCCACAGGTGCAGATCGAACTGAACGGCCTGCTTTACACCGGCATCAACGGCAACATCTTTACCTTGACCGACCTGGCCGCCGATACCGTCTACCGCCTGCGCCTCCGGTATGAGGCCGGCTACAAGGTATCCGAATGGTCCGACCTCTTGCAGGTCAAGACCAAGCGGGATCCGCGCGACTTTATCATCCCTAACGTCAAGGTCGCTTCCAGCCAAAGCGCCGCTCCTGGCCACCAGCTCAAATACCTCCTGGACCGGCGCCTGGCAACCGACTGGCAAAGCGCGGAAAAACCAAGCGAGGACCAGCCCCTGACTTTGACCTTCAGCTTCCCGGAACAAACGGAACTGAACAAGCTGATCTACGTGCCAAGAGCCAGCAGCCGGGACGGCCGGCCTTTGAAGATGCGGGTCGAAATCTCCACTGACGGGGAAACTTTCGCCAGCTATGGAGGCGACTACCAGTTCAACAGCGACTGCAAGAACAAGGTCATCGGCCTCAGAGGCGTCAGCGCCAAAGCCGTCCGCCTCAGCATCCTGGAAACGACCGGGGACTGCGCTGCTGCCA
>NZ_BOCG01000289.1 GCF_016587775.1 Lactobacillus nasalidis
GCTGAGCAAAAGCGGACAGCTGCAGACTGGCCTGCACAAATACGGCAGCTACTGGTATCTCAGCGACAAAAACGGCCGCTTGAAAACCGGGCTGCAAAAGGTCAACAAAAGCAGCTACAATTACTTCAGTCCAACTACCGGACGGAAGGCATTCAAAAACGTCACCGGCAAAAAGGTCAACTACTGGATCAGCTCGAAAACCGGGACGGTCACCGGCGTCAAGATGAATGCCGCAGCAATCGGCCAGCGGCCTCTGGTCACGGGCTGCGAAATCGTAGCCGCGACCATGATGCTGAACTACGCCGGTAAAAAAATCAGCAAGTATCAAGCTGCCGCAGCGACGCCCCGCAGCTCCAACCCGAGACTCGGCTTCATCGGCAACCCTTACTCCTGGTCAGGAACCTGGATCGCCCCAAGCGGCCTGGCCAGAATGGTCAGAAAGTATCTCAGCAGCTGTAAAATCCTCAGCGGTTCAAGCTTGACCACCCTCAAAAGCCGCCTGCTCAGCAAGCAGCATCCCATTGTTGTTTGGGTCAGCTGGGTCGATGGCTTCCCTAACCACGCCCTCCTGCTGACCGGCTATTCTGGCTCAAGAATCTACTACAATGATCCTTGGACCGGCCGGGCCAGCTCAATGACCGCCTCAAGCTTCTGGTACCACTACTCAACCCTGCACTGGGCTGGTGGCCACCAGCGCGCTTTGAGCTACTAGCCAGCGGCTGAATTCACGCAAAAAAACTGCCTGCACTATCATTTTGATAGCCTGCAGGCAGTTTTTTGTTTTCTGATTAATCTTGTCTAAGGC
>NZ_BOCG01000290.1 GCF_016587775.1 Lactobacillus nasalidis
CCCGTCAGCCGCCGTGATTACCGGCGTTAAGCTGCTGTCTTTTCCTTCATCGCTTAAGCCAGGGTTGATGGCCCGGTTGGCTTGGACAGGGATGTAAAAATCCGCGTGCGTGGCGTTGGTGTTTTCAACCCGGCTTAAGGTCAAAGTGCCATCGCCATTGTTGATCAGGTTCCAAACCGCCTTGTTTTGCTCAAGCAGGGGAGTAGTGCCCGCCTCAAAAGAAAGCACGAAGTCCTTGCTGCTGCCTGTCCCCAAGCCTCCCGCGTTGTCAAAAGCGATCGTAAGCGGGCTGGAAGTCTGCGTTATGCCGGAAACGCTGAAGCGCAGGTAGATGTTTTGATTGCCTGGCGTCAAATTGACCGGTTTGTCCGCTGAACTGGATACCTCGCCGTCAGCGGCCGCGCTCTGGGCACTTTCAGCACTGTCGTAAACCGTGACGTTATAGCTGACGCTGCTTTCTTTAGCCGGCTGAGTTTCGGTTTGGCTTGAGCTGGGCTTGCTGCTCTCAGCAGTTTCCGCTGCTGAATCATCAGTTGCCTGCTGCTGTTCACTTTCTCCTGACGCCGGCTGGTCTGCGGCAGTTTCTTGAGTATCAGAAACGGCAGTTGCTTGAGTGCCGTCTTTTGCGGCAGAGTCGCTGGTCGTGCTTTCTGCTGAAGCATCAGTGCTGGCAGTCGCCGTGTTTTCCGCTGAAGCATCGGTGTTAGCAGTTGCCGTGCTTTCCGCAGAGCTGTCGCTGCTATTGCTTTGGCTCGTGCTTTCCGCTGAAGTATCAGCGCTGGTAGTTGCAGTGTCTGCAGAGCTTATGCCAGTGCTTGTATCTGTTGCGCTGCTGCTTTGGCTCGCGCTCTGCTGCACTGCAGTTTCAGTGGCGTTGTCGGCCGCGCTGACCAGCTGCCCGCTGTTTAAGACAAAGCAGGTGCCCAGAGCAACTGCCGCCAAGCCGACCGACAGCTTGCGAAAACCAAACTTTTCTTTCCCGTATAATTTGGCGTTGAAGTTGAGATCATGTTTATGTCTCATGATTGTCATCCCTTTATTATTTTATATTAGAAACACTATACAACATTGCAAAAAAAGCTACATAAATCGTTGAAACAACGAAAAATATGTAGAAACAGAAACCAAATTTTTTTGTTGAGTGTAGGAGAAAAGGACTTCCTCAACTTATAATCAAATTGAACAATATTAAAGTAAGTCCTTATAAATAATTTTAGCAAAAAATATGCTCAAGCGCTATCAAATGAGAAAAAACTATAATTATTAAAGCAAAACACCCTGCAGGCAGCCAGTTTTTGGTCTGGCGCTCGCAGGGCATTTATTTTTTTAGATCTTAAAGGCCAAAGTTTCGTATGGCCGCAGGCTCAGCTGGCTTGGCAGCTGGCTCATTTCTCTTTGGTAGTTGTCCAAAAGCACCTGCCCGCTTTCCTGCAGGTCGCTTGGCACGGACACAACGGTTTCTTTTCCGTAGAAGTTGTTGAAGACGGCTAATTTTTCCCCATTCAGCTCTCTGACATAGGCGAAGACTTGCCGGTCATTAGGCAGAATTTCCCGGAAACCGCCAGCGGAAATCACGGCTTCCTGCTTTCTCAAAGCAATCAGCTTCTGGTAGAAGGCGAAAATCTCTCCTTCAGCCAGTTCCTTTTCGACATTGATTTCGTCCTGGTGGGTCGGCATGAGCCACGGCTTAACTTGGCTGAAGCCGGCGTACTTGCTGGCATCCCAGTGCATCGGCACCCGGGAGTTGTCCCGGGCCTTGGTCTTGACGATTTCAAAGGCCTCGTCTTTGTCAATTCCCTTGTCCAGCAGTTCCTGGTAGGCGTTCTTGCACTCGATGTCTACGTACTCGTCCATTGACTGGTAGTCCGGGTCGATCATCCCCAATTCTTCACCTTGGTAGATGAATGGCGTCCCCCGCAAAAAGTGAACCGTGGCCGCCAGCATTTCCGCTGACTTTTCCCGGTAGCGGACCGGATCGCCGAAGCGGTTTAAGGCCCATGGCTGGTCGTGGTTGTTCCAGAAGACCGCGTTCCAGCCGCCGCCGGCCGTCATCCCTGTCTGCCAGTCACTTAAGAGTTGCTTCAGCTTCATGAAGTCAAATGGCATCTTGGTCCACTTTTCCCCGTCCTTGTAGTCGACCTTCAAGTGGTGGAAGGTGAAGACCATCGACAGTTCCTTTTCCTCAGGATTGGTGTAGCGGATGCTGTTGGGAATGGTCGTTGACGACATTTCCCCGACGGTGATTGAGTCTTCATCCTGGCCAAAAGTCGTCCGGTTCAGTTCCTTCAAGTAGTCGTGAACCACTGGCGTGTCGGTGTAGAGGGTCTTTTCTTCGGTTGGGTCGGTGGAGTCGACCAGGTCCTCGCTCTTGCCCGTCACGTTGATGACGTCAAAGCGGAAGCCCTTGACCCCCTTGCTCCGCCAGAAGTTGACCACGTCTTCCAGTTCTTTTCTGACTTCCGGGTTGTGCCAGTCCAGGTCAGCCTGGGTCGGGTCATAGAGGTGAAGGTAGTAGAGGCCAGTGTCGCCGAACTTGGACCAGGCAGGCCCACCGAACTTGGACTGCCAGTTGTTTGGCAGGCTGCCGTCGGCCTTGCCGGGTCTCAAGTAGAAGAACTTTTGGTATTTTTCATCCCCGGCCAGGGCCTTTTTAAACCATTCATGTTCAGTTGAGCAGTGGTTCAAGACCATGTCCAGCATCACACCCACGCCGATGTCGGCCAATTTGGCCTGCAACTCTTCAAAGTCGGCCATCGTGCCGAAGCGGGGGTCGATCTCTCTGTAGTTGGCGATGTCATAGCCGTTGTCGTTTTGCGGGGAAACGTAGAAGGGGTTGAACCAGATCATGTCCACGTTCAGCTTCTTGATGTAGTCGATCTTCTCGATAATGCCCCGAAGGTCCCCGATCCCGTCGCCGTTAGCGTCGTAGAAGGACTTTGGGTAGATCTGGTAGATGACTTTTTGACCTAAGTTTTGCATGTTTTTCTCCTATATTTTGCTGCGGCGAGCAAAGTCAATAAATCTGAAACGATTGGGGTTGTGGTAAGAAGCGGTCAATTGGAAGAGGGAAGTGTCCTCCAGGTAGACCATGCTTTTGACCAGGACGGCCTTTCTGTCCGGGTCCAGGTCCAGCATCTGGGCCAAGTCCTCACTCACGGTCTGCACGCTGACGTCCTTGACCGCGTAGGAAATCTTGAGGCCCAGGTCGTTTTCAAAGTAGTCATATAAGGAATGTTCAGCCACGGATGGGCTGATTTCCTTGACATACTTGGTGGAGATGTAGTCCACGTCCAAAACGTCGGGCTCATCGTCGATGATTCTGAGCCGCTTGACCTTGATGAAGGGCTCGGTATTCTCGCAGCTGAAATCTTCGGGAACTTCTTTTACTTCTTTGATTTCCAGGACCTTGGTCTCAGCTTTGAGACCCAGGGATTGGTTCAATTCGTTAAAAGTCGTGATTCGGGAAATCGGAAAGCTCAAGCGGGAAAAGTCGAGCACAATCGAGCCCTTACCCTTGATCTTCTGGATGAGTCCTAAACTGGTTAAGTCTTCCAGGGACTTTCTGACCGTGTTCCGGGATGCCCCGTAAAGGCCGGCCAGTTCGTTTTCGCTGGGCAGAAAGCTCTTGGGCGGGTAGATCCCGTGCCGGATCTTGCCGGCCAGGTCCCGGGTTATCATGTCTTGCTTGGCAGTCATTTTTTTGCCTCCAAATTCTTTTCTGCCCTCATTATAGCCGGAAAGGCAGATTTTTTCAACATGTATGGACAAGATAAATTGCCAAGAGAAACCGGAAACAATCCCGCAAACAAAAGATTTTAGAAAAAGTGTTGACAACTTGTGTGCACAAGTATAAGATAGAGACAGTTAAAAGAAAGCGGTTACCCCGCTAAGGTTTTTGGAGAATGAATATGGCAAAGAAAGATTACAGCGGCCTGGCGAAGACGATCATCGCCAACGTAGGCGGCAAGGAGAACATCAACAGTCTGATCCACTGCATCACGCGTCTGCGTTTCTACCTTAAAGACGAAAGCAAGGCCAACGATGAAGTGTTGAAGGAAACCGACGGCGTCATCGACGTAATGCACGCTTCCGGCCAGTACCAAGTGGTCATCGGCAACGCGGTTACCCAGGTCTACGACGCCGTGATGGCGGAACTGGGCGGCTTGCCGGAAGGCGGCCAAGAAGCTGAAGTTAAGGAAGACGACGGCAAGAACCCGGTTTCCAAAGCTTTTGGCAACTTGATCGGCTTCATCACTGGCTCCATGAGTCCGGTAGTTGGCGTCATCGCTGCTTCAGGTATCATCAAGGGGATTCTGGCCCTGCTCACTTTGCCGCAATTGGGGGCCCTTTTGAACGCTAAGAGCACGGCCTACATCACGGTCAGTGCCATGGCTGACTCAGCCTTCTACTTCCTGCCAATTCTGGTCGGCTTCGCGGCTGCCAAGAAGCTGAATGGCGACCCGATCGTGGCCGCGGTAATCGGCGGGGTCTTGACTTATCCGCAGCTGGTTACTTGGGGCGGGCAGTACAAGACCATGTTCAGCATTGGGGGCTTCAACTTCCAGTTCCTGAACTACACTTACTCAATCTTCCCAATGATTCTGGCAGCCTGGCTGGCCAAGAAACTGGAAGACTGGCTGAGAGACCACCTGCCGGACTACCTGCAGATGATCTTCACGCCATTGATCACCATCTTGCTGGTTTCAGCAGTGACCTTGATGGTTACCGGTCCGGTGATCCAAGGTGTAGCCAACGGGATCGCGGACTTGATCAACTGGGTTGTTTCAGCATCCGGCTGGATCGGCGGTCTTTTGATCGGTGCCTTCTACCAAGTTCTGGTCATCTTCGGCCTGCACTGGGGCGTTGTGCCGCTGGTTGCCCAGCAGATCGCCCAAAGCGGCCAGAGCTCACTGAACGCGATTATTTCTACTACCATGGTTTCCCAAGGGGCAGCGGTTTTAGCTGTAGCCTTGAAGACCAAGAAGAAGGGGACTAAGACTTTGGGTATCTCCGCAGCTGTTTCAGCCTTCTGCGGGGTTACGGAACCAGCTATCTACGGGATCAACCTGCGCTTTAAGAAGGTCTTCATCTCAGGTTTGATCGGGTCAGCGGTTGGCGGCTTGATCACTGGCTTGATGCACGGGACCATGTACGGCTTTACCGGTTCTTTGATCGGTTTCTCATCCTTCTTCAACCCGAAGAATCCAAGCGACTTGACCAGCTTCTACGCCTTCCTTTTGTCCAGCGCGGCAGCTCTGGTAATCTCCTTCATCGTAGCCTGGGTATGGGGCTACAACGACGAAATGGTTGCCGGCAAGAAGGTTGAAAAGAAGCAGCGGCCAGGCAGCGAAGCCAAGCAAAAGAGCGAAACTCTGACTGCTCCGGTAGCTGGCAAGGTGATTGCCCTGTCAAGCGTCAACGACCCAGTTTTTTCAACTGGTGCCATGGGCGAAGGCTTCGCGGTAGTGCCAACTGAGGGCGTGGTTAAGGCTCCGGTTGACGGTGAAGTAGCAGCCTTGTTTGAAACTGGCCATGCGATTGGCTTGAAGACTACGGCTGGCGCGGAAGTGCTGATCCATATCGGGATCGACACGGTCATGCTTAAGGGCAAGGGCTTTAACGTCAAGGTTGCACAAGGTGACCTGGTTAAGGCCGGGCAGACTCTGATCGAGTTTGACCTGGACGGCATCAAGGAAGCCGGTTACGACCCAACGGTCATGACGGTAGTCACTGACAAGCACGGCGTGGACGTTAAGCTGCCGAGCGTTGAATAATTTATAGACAAAAGCATTTAGTACTAATAACTTGGGATAATGTCCCAGAAAATTTAAAATGTTAGCGGGGGATTTTCCCCGCTATTTTTTATGTGAATTTGTGATACTTGTGCATTTTTTGCCCCGGCTGCATTACCAGCAGCATTATTAGCTATTTAAGAGCATAATACTAGTGGCGAAAAACGTACTTAATGTGTTTGATTATATGTAAGAGATAGCAGGTAGGTTTTAAGTTGAATTAGCGTAAGGAAAGCCAGAACTTTGCTTTAGGTTAGAGCGCAAATTTTAGTCATACTTCAGAAACATATGTTTGGGGAT
>NZ_BOCG01000291.1 GCF_016587775.1 Lactobacillus nasalidis
TGGCCGGCCAGACGGATCTGCTGGCCGTTGTCAATGCCTGCTGGAACCTTGACTTGCAGGGTCTGCTTCTGAGTCTTGACGCCGCGGCCATGGCAGCTTTGGCATGGATGCTCGATAATCACACCGCTGCCGGCACACTTGTCACAAGTGGTCTGGCGCTGGATCATGCCCAAAACGCTTCTCTGGGTAATCGTCATCATCCCGCTGCCCCCACACTTGTCACAGGTGATCGGGTGGGTGCCCTTTTCAGCGCCGCTGCCGCCGCAGACCTCACAGGTGGTTGAACGGCTGTAGCTGATTTCGCTGGTCTTGCCCTTGATGGCATCCATGAAATCGATCGTCATGGTGTAGTCAAGGTCAGTCCCCCGCTGCGGAGCGGTCGGGTCAACCTGCTGCCGGGCACCGCCGCCAAAGAAGCTGTTGAAGATGTCACCAAAGTCGCTGAAATCAGCACCGCCAAAGCCCTGACCGCCGTACTGGCCGCCGCCGAAGCCGGCCTGGCCGTTGACCCCGGCCTGGCCAAACTGGTCATACTGCTGCCGCTTTTGGGAATCATGAAGCACTTCGTAAGCTTCGTTGACTTCCTTGTACTTTTCTTCTGCTCCTGCTTCGTGGTTCAGGTCCGGGTGGTATTTCTTGGCCAACTTCCGGTAGGCCTTGCTGATTTCTGCATCACTGGCATCCCGGCTCACACCCAAGACGTCATAATAATCACGATTTGCTGCCATCTGTTTATTGCTCCTTTTTCTAACAAAAGAAAAGAACTACCTCAAGCAGTTCTTCTTCTTTCGTTTAATTATAGTCGCTTTACTTGTCTGGGTCTACCTTGGTGAAGTCACCATCAACAGTATCGCCATTTGAGCCGCCAGCGCCGTTTGAACCGCCGTCGGTTGGGCCAGCCTGGCCTTGTTGGTTTTGGGCGTTTTGCTGGTAGAGCTTGACTGCCAGGTCTTGAGCAACCTTGCTTAAAGCGTCCTTCTTTTCCTTCATTTCGTCCAGGTTGTTGTCCTTTTGTGCCTTCTTAAGGTCTTCAAGGGCATCCTTAACCGGTTGAACGTCGCTGTCGCCAAGCTTGCCGTCAACTTCCTTCAAAGTCTTTTCAGTTTGGAAGATCAAGCTGTCAACTTCGTTTCTGAGGTCGACTTCTTCCTTCTTCTTGGCGTCTTCGTCGGCGTGTTCTTCGGCTTCCTTCTTCATTCTTTCGATTTCTTCATCTGACAGACCTGAAGCTGACTGGATGGTAATCTTTTGTTCCTTGCCAGTGCCCATGTCCTTGGCTGAAACGTTAACGATACCGTTCTTGTCGATGTCGAAGGTAACTTGAATTTGCGGCACGCCACGAGGAGCTGCTGGAATGTCAGTCAATTCAAAGCGGCCCAAAGTCTTGTTGTCGGCAGCCATTGGCCGTTCACCTTGCAACACGTGGATGTCAACGGCTGGCTGGTTGTCAGCGGCAGTTGAGAAGATTTGGCTCTTTGAAGTTGGGATCGTGGTGTTTCTGTCGATCAGCTTGGTGAAGACCCCGCCCATAGTTTCGATACCCAGTGAAAGTGGGGTAACGTCCAGCAAAACGATGTCCTTCACGTCACCACAGATGACCCCGCCTTGAATAGCGGCACCCAGGGCAACGGCTTCGTCAGGGTTGATTGAGTGGTCTGGTTCCTTGCCAGCCCATTGCTTTACGGCTTCTTGAACGGCTGGAATACGGGTTGAACCACCGTTTAAGATCACCTTGTCAATGTCGCCTACTGACAGGCCGGCGTCACGCAGAGCGTTGTCGAACGGAATCTTGGTTCTTTGAACCAGGTCGTCAGTCAATTCGTTGAACTTAGCCCGGGTAAGGTCTGCTTCCAAGTGCAAAGGACCTGCTTCACCAGCTGAGATGAACGGAAGGGAAATGTGGGTTGAAGATACGCCTGACAAGTCCTTCTTGGCCTTTTCAGCCGCATCCTTCAAACGTTGCATTGCCATCTTGTCCTTGGACAAGTCAACGCCGTTTTCTTGCTTGAAGCCGTCAACCAGCCAGTCGATGATCTTGTTGTCAAAGTCGTCCCCGCCCAGGTGGGTGTCACCGTTGGTGGAAAGAACTTGGAAGACGCCGTCGCCGAGCTGCAGAACGGAAACGTCGAAAGTACCACCGCCAAGGTCGTAAACCAGAACAGTTTCGTCATCTTCATCCTTGTCCAGACCGTAAGCCAAAGCTGAAGCGGTTGGTTCGTTGATGATTCTTTGAACGTTCAAACCAGCGATCTTGCCGGCGTCCTTGGTAGCTTGCCGCTGAGCGTCGTTGAAGTAGGCTGGAACGGTGATGACCGCGTCGTTGACTGGTTCACCCAAGTAGTCTTCTGAGAACTTCTTGATGTATTGCAAGATCATGGCGGAGATTTCTTGCGGGGTGTAAGCCTTGTCGCCTACCTTGACCTTGTAGTCGCTTTCGCCCATGTGACGCTTGATGGAAACGATGGTGTTCGGGTTGGTGATCGCTTGCCGCTTGGCAACTTCACCGACTTGAATTTCGCCGTCCTTGAACGCAACTACTGAAGGGGTGGTTCTTGCGCCTTCTGGGTTGGTAATAATCTTTGGTTCCTTGCCTTCCAAAACCGCAACTGCTGAGTTGGTGGTACCTAAGTCAATCCCAATAACTTTAGACATTGTCTTTTGCTCTCCTTTGGTTAATTTCTTGTTTTTGCTTAATTAAATAATCTGGCTTACTGGGCCACGACTACCATGGCTGGCCGCAGGGTCCGGTCCTTGTAGACGTAACCCTTCTGCAGAACTTGAACGACATGGTCTTTTTGATCATCATTTTCAGCCGGTACGCTTTGAACCGCCTGGTGCAATGTCGGATCAAACTTTTCGCCATCAGCCTTGATTTCCTCAATGCCGTTGTCTTTCAGCGCTCTGACCAGACCTTCCAGGGTCATTTCGATCCCCTTCTTGAGCTGGCTTGAAGCCTCATCGTCAGCCTTGACCTGCAGGGCTCTTTCCAAGTTGTCCACGCTGGCCAGGATGTCCTTGCCCAAGCGCTGGGACTCATACTTGACCAGGCTGGCTCTTTCCTTGCTGTAACGGCGCTGAGCATTTTGAATCTCAGCCTCGCTGCGCAGGTACTTGTCTTCCAGTTCCTTGTTCTTCTGAGTCAAATCGGCAACCTTTGCCTGCAGCTGAGCCAGTTCAGCACTGGCATCAGTTTCCTGCTTTGCTTCAGCCGCATCCTTGGCTTCATCTTTTGCTGCCTGCTCTTGCTTTGGCTCTGTCTTTTGTTGGTCTTCTTGAGCCAAATCTTTCTCGCTTGGAAATTCTTCTTTGCTCACGACAAACCTCCTTATTTAAATCTGCCATAGTAATCCAATAATTTCTGGGCCAGTTCTTGACGGAAGTACTCCATCAGGCCGATCATTTCTGAATACGGCATGTTTCTTGGCCCAAGCAGGGCGATCGTGCCCCGCCCGTAGCGGCCGACGCTGTATTCCGCCGTCACCAGGCTAAAATCTTTCAAAAGATCGTTCTGCAGTTCAGTGCCCAGGCGGACGTGAACCGGATAGCGGTCGGCGCTGTCGCTCAGATCGATCAGTTCGCCAGCCAGAGAGCTGGAGTTGATCAGTTCATATAGCGACTTGATATCGTTTAAATCGCTGCTTTCAGTATTGTTGAGCAGGTTCAACTGGCCGTCGACGTACATCTGCTCGCTTGCCGCGTCCTTGATGACTGCTTCAAGCAGTTCCAGGAATTCCGGAGCATTCTTGCCCACAATCTTGCTGCTGGAAAGCTCAGCAAAAGTTTCCTTGTTGATCTCGTTTAAGCTCTTGCCAACCAGCTGGTCATTGATCAGCCGGACGGCCTGCTCGATTTCATCCCCGGAAATATGCCGCGGCAAGGTGTACAACTGGTTCTTGACGCTGCCGTCGCTGGTTACTAGAATGGCCATCACCTGCCGCGGGGCCAGAGGCACGATCCTGAAGCCAGTGATGCTGACATTCTTGGCCTCAGGCCCTTCAGCAAATGCCGTATAGTCAGTCAGGTCAGACAGGATCTTCGCCGCTTCTTTGACGATTTCATCCACCTGGTTGAACGGCTGGTCAAACTGATAGCCGATTTGATTATAAATCTCTTCCGGCAGCTGCAGCGGCTGCACCAGATTATCCAAATAGTAACGATAACCCTCAGTCGAAGGAACCCGGCCACTGGAGGAGTGGGTCTTTTCAATCAGCCCGTGCTCTTCCAGGACCGCCATCTCATTGCGGATAGTCGCACTGGATACTTTAATCGGCAATTGATTCATGACTGTCTTGGAGCCAACCGGCTCGTGCGTTTGCGTAAAGTCCTGAATAATTGTCTTTAAGATAAGTTCTTGACGTTCGGTCAACATAATATCGCCCTCACATTTAGCACTCACATCTTTCATGTGCTAACATGGTATAGATTAGCAAGAAATTAGCAGTTAGTCAAGGAGAATGCTAAAAAAGTTGCTTAAAAAAACGATCTTCTGCTGAAGATCGTTTTTTGTCTATTCGACTAAGGAACTGAAATAGTCTTCACTATCCTGCTGGTCCTGGCGCAGCTGCTCGGTCAAGCCAGCCAGATCAGCAAACTTCTGCTCATCGCGCAGGTACTTGTACCAGGCAATCGTGATCTGCTCACCATAAATGTCCTGGTCAAAATCAAACAGGTTGGATTCAATGTAGATGTTCCGCTCGTTGTTGAACATCACATTGTAGCCCACACTGGTCATGGACTGATACCAGCTGTCGCCCACCCGGGTCATGGTCGCGTAGACGCCGATTTTCGGCAGAACCTTTCGCCAGTCCAGCTGCAGGTTGGCTGTCGGAAAGCCCAGCTTGTGGCCATTCCGGTAGCCATGGACAACCTGGCCGCTGGTGAGGTAAGGATGGCCCAGCAGTTCTGTAGCCAAGGTCAGGTTCCCGCTCTTGATCGCCTGGCGGATTTCGGTTGAACCGATTTTTTCACCGGCAAAAATCTGCTTGGGCACGACCTTGATTTCAAAGCGCCCCTTGGCAAAAGTCGGCAGATTGGTCATATTGGCCACGTCCTTGGGGCCGTAGCTGTAGTCAAAACCCGCCACGACCGTGTCCGCCTTCAGCCCCATGATGATCTCATCTACAAAGGCCTGCGGGGCCAGATGGCTGAATTCTGGCGTAAACTTGATGATCGCCAGGTAGTCAACGCCAATTTTCGACATCTCGTAGGCCTTTTCCTGGGGGGAGTTCAGGTATTCAAAATCCTTGACTCCGGCATAGACCTCTTTTGGATGCCGGTCAAAAGTCAGCACCATCAACGGCAGATCCTTCTCATCCGCAATTGTCCGTGCTTCCTTAATCAGCTTCTGGTGTCCGATATGAACTCCGTCAAAAAAGCCCAAGGCCAGCACAACCTTGCTGGCCGTCAGCTCCTTTTGGAACGGATAGCTTATATTTATTACTTTCAAACTTAATCCCTCAATTACTCATTACTTAGCAACATTATTTCCGGGCAGTAGCGGCCTTGCCCCTTTGCCCGGTAAATCGCTTTAACCTTTTTATTGTACCGCAAAGCGACCATGTCTGCATCAAGAGGGAGTTTAATCCAGGCGCCGTTCTTTACCTGCTGCCACAAGGAGTCGTCCAGGTCGGCTTGCGGATAGTCGGCAAAAAAGCTGTCGATCGGCTGCACGTGCTCCAGCAGGTGGTCCGGATCAGCCGCCAGTTCTTCCAGGCTGACCGCATCAGCAAGGCTGT
>NZ_BOCG01000292.1 GCF_016587775.1 Lactobacillus nasalidis
GACAATGGCGGTTGACCCGTTTTCTCTGGCCTCAGCTGGGGTAGCCACCCGGGCCTGGTCGTCTTTTTGGTAGCTCTTTGGCCGGATGCCTGGAGTGACGAACATGAAGTCGTCGCTGAATTCGTTCTTCATTGCCTTGACTTCCAGTGGTGAGCAGATGATCCCGTCAGCGCCGGCTTCCTGGGCCTGGTGGGCCAGGCTCTTGACTTCGTCAGCCAGGCTGAGTGAGCAGTGCTGCTCATTCTTGAGAACTTCTTCAGAAATAGAAGTCAGTTCAGTCACGGCCAAAAGCTTTGGAACCGGCTTGCCGGCCGGGGTGCCTTCGATCAGGCCTTCTTTGGCGGCCTGGATCATCTGCTTGCCGCCCAAAGCGTGAACGGTCGTGCAGTAGACGCCCAAGGCAGCCAGCTGGTGGGCTGTCCGCTTGACGGTGTTGGGAATGTCGTGCAGCTTGAGGTCAAGGAAGATCTGGTAGCCCTTGGCAGACAGGTCCCGGACGATTTCCGGCCCGTACTGGTAGAACATTTCCATCCCCAGCTTGACGTGCAGGCCCTGCTTGTCCTTCAGCTGGTTGAGGAACAGCCACATTTTCTCTTGATCATCATAGTCCAAAGCGATAAATAACGGTTTGTTCATTGCGACTCCTTAAATTAACAGCGTATGACCGCATAAGAAAAGCCCGCCAGAGTCTACAGAGACCCCAGGCGGGCAGAATGCGTGCATACCAAAAAGATTGTGGTGCTTGTGGTCTCTCTGTACCAATTAAAGCTCAGTTAACAAAAGACTATCACGAACTTTCTGAAAAATCAAGCACCTGGCCAGCTTGCCTTTTTGATTTTTTTGTAGGATAATTTTGGCGAATTGAAAAGTTAAAGAAGTCACATGAAGTCACACGGGAGGAAAAATGACCGCAGAAGTTAATTTGGCTGTTGAACTGCCAGGCCTTAAGCTGAAGAATCCGGTAATGCCGGCGAGTGGGACCTTTGCCTTTGGCGACTTGCCAGAGAATTTCGACTGGGACGAGATGGGGGCGATCGTCTTAAAGACTGCCACCCGCCATGCCCGGACCGGCAACCCCCAGCCGCAGATCGCCTTGCTTAGTGACGGGGTCATGAACGCTGTAGGCTTGACCAACCCCGGCGCTGAAGTCGTGGCCAAGGAAAAGATCCCGGCCTTAAGAGAAAAGCACCCAGATCTGCCGATTTTGGCCAGCGTGGGCGGGGAAAGCGTGGAAGACTACGTGGAAGTCGCGGAAATTTTGGCTGCGGCTAAGCCGGACGCCTTAGAGCTCAACTTGTCCTGCCCGAACGTGTCTGAAGGCGGGATGACTTTTGGCATCGTGCCGGAAATGGTGGAAAAGATCACCCGCCTGGTCAAGGAAAAGGTGGACCTGCCGGTATACGTGAAATTGACGCCAAACGTCACCAGCATCGTGGAAATTGCCCAGGCAGCAGAAAGAGGCGGAGCTGACGGTTTGACTTTGATCAATACACTGCTTGGCCTGCACCTTGATTTAAAGACCCGGCGGCCAGTTTTGGGCAACGACTTTGGCGGCTTGTCCGGCCAAGCGGTTAAGCCAGTGGCCGTCCGCATGGTGGCCCAGGTCAAGCAGGCAACCAGTCTGCCGATCATCGGGGTTGGCGGGATCAACAGCCCGGAAGACGCGGCTGAATTCATCCTGGCTGGGGCCAGCGCTGTCCAGATCGGCAGCATGGCCTTCCATGACAAATTGGCCATCAAGCACGTAGTTGACGGCCTGCCAGCAGTTTTGGCCGACATGGGCGCCAGCGACGTTGCCAGCCTGGTTGGCCAGTGGCAGTCGAATAAACAATAGAAAATTAATAGCACACAAAAAAAGTGTTGAGTAATTACTTCAGAGTAATCATTCAACACTTTTTGTTTTATCTTGTTTTGATTAGTTTTCGCTCTCGTTCAGGTCCTGGTTGAGCTCGCTGTTCAGTCTGTCAATCTTGGCCTGCAGGCGGGCGATTTCTTCGTCGGCTTCCTGCTTGAAGCGGTCGACGTCGGTGTTTAAGTCGCTGACCATCTGCTCAGCAGCTGGCAGTTCACTGACTAAACGGCTGCCG
>NZ_BOCG01000293.1 GCF_016587775.1 Lactobacillus nasalidis
GTAGCCTGGTACGGTCGGAGTTGGCTCGTTTGGAGTCACCTTGGTTGGGTCATCTGGGTCATTCTCGTAAGTCGGCGTATCTGCACCTGGAATTGGCGTGTTGTTTTCATCTACAGGGATGATCTTACCGACCTTCTTGTAAGTGAAGACAGCAGTCTTGTCACTTTCATCGAAAGTACCAGTGGTATCAGTCGTATTAACCAGAACGTAGCCGGTAACTACCTTGGCATCGCTCGTTACATCGTAGCTG
>NZ_BOCG01000294.1 GCF_016587775.1 Lactobacillus nasalidis
CTGGCCGCCGTTGCTGGCGATCAGGAAAGTGACCACCGGCGCGACCGGCTCTTCCAGCAGGTTGAGCAAGGCGTTGGCCGCCGGCAGCGTCAGCTTCTGGGCGTGATTGATCACGAAATAGCGCCGGTCGCCTTCGGCGGGGCTTTTGGCCAGTTCCTGCTTCAAGGTCCGGACCTGGTCGATCGCGATCGTCTGCCGGTTTTCCTCGGTATCGATCAGCATGACGTCCGGATGGTTGCCGGACAGAATCCGCTGGCAGGCCGGACAAGTTCCGTCCGGCTTGTTTTCGCCCTCGCAGTTCGCGTAGCAGATCAGCCAGTAGGCAGTGTTCAAAGCTTCCGCCTCATCGCCAGCCAAAAGCAGGTAGGCATGCGACAGCTGCCCCCGGTCTTGAGCCTGCTGCAGCTGCCCAGCCTCAGCTGAACCGATCTTGTTTAAATCCAGCATTAAAAGCGCAGGAACTGGTCAACCGGCAAAACAAAGACCGTTGCTCCGCCGACCGTGATGTTGACTGGCTCAATTGGCTGCTCGAAGGAGATTCCCGGGTGCAGGCCAGGGTTGATCGTTTCTTCTCTGGTTTGGGAATGTTCTTCAATCAGCTTCAAAACATCTTCGACATCCTCGTCTTCCACCCCAAGCAAGAAGGTGGTGTTGCCTTCGCGCAAAAAGCCGCCCGTTGATGCCAGCTTGGTGGCGCCGACATTATTGTCAACGAAAGCCGCCTGCAGGCGCTTGGCGTCTTCTGACTGGACAATGGCAATGATCAGTTTCATCTTGATCCCCCCTAAAACAATTCTGGAAATGTGCTTTTCACCAGTTTAACACTTGCGGCCACGACTTGCCCCAAATCTTGACTCGCGTCCACCCGCTTGATCCGGTCTGGATGAGCCTGGCAGACTTTCTGGTAGCCCCGGTAGACTTCCTGGTGAAAGGCCAGCTTCTCCTGCTCCAGCCGGTCTTCGCTGCCGGAACGGGCCTGGGCGATGCGCTTTAAGCCAAGCGCCGGATCCAGGTCAAGGAAAACGGTCAAGTCCGGTTCCAAGTGGCCAGTCGCGAATTCATTGATCTGGGCTACTTCATCGATGCCCAGCTGCCGGCCCTGCCCCTGGTAGGCCAGGGAAGAGTCGACAAAGCGGTCGGAGATGACCAGTTTCCCCGCGGCCAAAGCGGGCTCGATGATCTCGCTGACGTGCTGGGACCGGCTGGCCGCGTAAAGCAGGGCCTCGGTCTTGGCATTCATTTCCGTGTTTCGCGGATCCAGGATCAGGTCGCGGATCTTCTCGGCGATTTTGGACCCGCCGGGTTCCCGCGTCACCAGGATCTCTTTGTTGCACTGCTCTTTAATAGCTTTGACGACTTCATTGATCACTGTCGTTTTGCCGGCGCCGTCGGGACCTTCAAAAGTGATAAAGTAACCTTTCATTAACTCAGCCTCCTTTTTATATTTTACAGAACTACGGCTAGTATTTACAGATTAAGTTGCTACTAAATCTAGTAGGTTGGCCAAATAAAAAATCCTCCGCTGTCTGGGAGGATTTTTTCAAGCTGGCTTATTGGGAAATCGCGTTGGTCAAGCCCGTGTAAGAAGCGTGCCGGTAGCGGGCCTCGTCGTACAAAAAGGCGTATTCGGCTCTTAAAATCTTGTCGGCCACGATGTTGTCGTCCGACATGTCCAGGGTGGTGTTGTCCAGGCCCTTGTTCAGACTGATTTCCTGCTGCAGCTTCTCAACCAAAGCCATCAGTTTCTCATCTTCGGCGTGTTTGATTTTGTCAGTGTGCTTGCTCATAGTTATAGCTCCGTTCTTCCTTGAACTGCCCGCTTCAAAGTGATCAAGTTGGCGTACTCGATGTCTGAGCCGACCGCCAGCCCGGCGGCCAGGCGCGTTACCTTGAGCCCGGCCGGTTTGATCAGGCGGCTGATGTACATGGCGGTTGACTCGCCTTCAGGCGTCGAATTCAAAGCCAGGATCACTTCCTTGACTGCATCGTTTTTCTGCAAACGCACGATCAGCGACTTGATGTTGATCTGCTCAGGACCGATCCCGTCCATGGGTGACAGGACCCCGTGCAGGACATGGTAGAGGCCGTCATATTCGCCCATGTTTTCAAAGGCCATCACGTCCTTGGCTTCTTCAACCACCATGATCGTTGACTGGTCCCGGGCCGGATTGCTGCAGATGGCGCAGGGATCCTGCTCGGTAATGTTGCCGCAGACTGAGCACTGGCGCAGCTTCTCTTTCACGTCCGTCAGCGCCTGGGAAAACTCCTGCACGTCTTCTTTGGGCATGTCCATGGCGTAAAAAGCCAGGCGGGTAGCCGTCTTTTCGCCGATGCCCGGCAGCTTCATGAACGAATCGATCAAACGGGCGATTGGCAGTGGGTATTGCAACTTACATCAGGCCTTTCGTGTACTTGCCCAGGCTCTGCTGAGTGGCTTCATCGATCTGCTTCAGGCCCTTGTTGACCGCGTCGATGACCAAGTCTTCCAGCATGTCCGGATCGTCAGGGTCAATGGCTTCAGGCTTGATGGCGAGCTTTTTCAAGGTCCGGTCCCCGGTGAAAGTGGCCAGCACCATGTCATCAGCTGACTTGCCGGTGAATTCCTGGGTCGTGATGTTTTCTTGTTCCTGGGCCATCTGCTCTTGCAGCTTCTTGGCCTGCTTCATCATTTGCTGCATGTTCATGCCGCCCATTCCTGGGAAAGCTGGTCTTTTACTCATGAAAAAATCTCCTTTTAAACTTCTCGTTGTTTGTCTGCTTAATTTTAACGCGAAAAAAACTTTTTGGCGAATTTTAGTCCTTGACTTCCACCAAAGAACCAAACAGGTCCTCTGCCCGGCTCACCAGTTCGTCATCTGCCGGCGCTTCTTCAGCTTCCGGACCGGGATCTGCCGGATCGCCGGCGGCAGCGGGCTCTGGCTCAGCTGCCG
>NZ_BOCG01000295.1 GCF_016587775.1 Lactobacillus nasalidis
CCACTACCAGCGCCGCGGCCGCGACTGGGCCGAGCTTGACCGGACGGTCAAGGGGATTGCTGAGATCGTGGCTCCGGTCAAGACCGACCGGCAGCTGGATTTGGACCATGACCAGGTCCAGGTTGTGACCCTGGCCCAGGAAAACGTCAACGACAAGGAAAAATACGATGCAGGCCTGCGGCAGATGATTGCCGACTTGAAGAGCGGCAAGAAGACCGAGGTTGGTTCTCAGAGCGTGGAGCACGTGATCGAAAAATGCGAAGAGCAGCTTAAGCAGCCGCAGTTCCATGACGTCATTGCCATGCAGCTGCTGGATTTGGGCGACCTGCGCTTCTTCATCTTCCCAGGCGAACTGGCCAGCGCGGGGGCGGAAATCCTGCGGGCTTCGACCGACAAGACGGTTTTGATCGCCGGCTATGCCAACGGTTTCCACTATTACTTCTTGCGGGCGGAAGACTACGGCTTGTCCTTTGAAACCATCGGCAATCCAGTACCGGCGGGAACTTTTGAAGAAATCATCGCCAAGTTCGTCCGCGCCAGCCAGATGCTGGACTGCTACGAGAAAAACAAGTAAAAAACAAAAGCAAAGCCGTGATCGGGGCTAAAAGTCGATTGGCAATTTATTGATGATGTAAGGAGAGAAACAATGGACTTTGACAAATTAGGCCAAGAAATTTTGACCAATGTCGGTGGCCCTGAGAACGTTGCCGGAGTGACTCACTGTGTCACCCGGGTGCGCTTCACCTTGAAAGATCAAAGCAAGGCCAATGACGCAGCGATTGAAAATCTGGCTGGTGTTTTGCAGCTGGTCAAGCAGGGGGGACAATACCAGGTGGTTATTGGACCCAGTGTGGAAAAAGTTTACAATGCCGTTTTAAAGTACGGCAAATTCAGTGACGACGTGACCGGCGGCAGCCAGGAAAGCACGGCCAAGCCTGAAGGCAACTGGTTCAACCGGGCCTTGGGCCTGGTCAGCGGGATTTTTGCCCCGATCCTGGGCCTCTTGTGCGGGGCCGGGATGATCGCGGCCTGCTTGTCTGTTTTGACAGTAACGCATCTGATGTCGGACAAGAGCGGGACTTACCTGATCTTGAACGCCCTAGCGCAGTCAGTCTTCTACTTCTTCCCGGTGATCATCGGCTGGAGTGCAGCTAAGAAGTTCGGCATGCCAGGCACTTATGGGATGGTTATCGGCGGGGCCATGATCTATCCAGACATTGTGGCTGCCGCAAGTGCCAGTCATATGAAGACGATTTTTGCCGGCACGATTTTTGCCCTGAAGTACAAGTACACCTTCCTGGGCCTGCCGGTTGCCCTGCAGAGCTATGCCAGTTCTGTCGTTCCGGCAATCGTCGTGATGTGGATCGGGAGCTACTTCTACAAGTACTTCAAAAAGCATATTCCCGACCTGCTGAAGACGGTCTTTGTACCGTTTTTGACCATTCTTTTTGCCGGGGTAGTCGGTCTTTTGATCGTCGGGCCGGTAGCGATGATCCTGCAAAACATGCTTAGCGACACGGTTTTATGGTTGATCAGCGTAAGCAAGGGGATTACCGGCTTCCTGCTGGGGGCCTTCTGGAGCATTTTGGTCATGTTTGGCCTGCACTGGGCGGTTATTCCGTTCTTTGCCATCGACGTGGCCAAGTACGGCTACGACGTGATCAACCCGCTGATCTTCTCAGGTGCCATGGCGGTTCTGGGTTCAGCCATCGGGGTTGCCATCAAGACCAAGGACGCAGATACCCGGTCAATGTCAATCGCGGCTGCGATTTCATCCTTCTTCGGCGTCAGTGAACCGGCCCTTTACGGGGTTCTGGTGCCAAGAAAGTGGATCATGATCACTTCCTTTGCCGGTGCCGGCATCGGCGGTGCTATTGCCGGCTTTGGCGGCGCCAAGCTTTACTCCTTCGGGGCCAACGGGATCCTGGGGCTGCCAT
>NZ_BOCG01000296.1 GCF_016587775.1 Lactobacillus nasalidis
GCAGTTCCACGGTTGAGCCGTGGGCTTTCACATCAGACTTATCATTCCGCCTGCGCTCGCTTTACGCCCAATAAATCCGGACAACGCTTGCCACCTACGTATTACCGCGGCTGCTGGCACGTAGTTAGCCGTGACTTTCTGGTTGATTACCGTCAAATAGAAACCAGTTGCTGCTCCTATCCTTCTTCACCAACAACAGAGCTTTACGATCCGAAAACCTTCTTCACTCACGCGGCGTTGCTCCATCAGACTTGCGTCCATTGTGGAAGATTCCCTACTGCTGCCTCCCGTAGGAGTTTGGGCCGTGTCTCAGTCCCAATGTGGCCGATCAGTCTCTCAACTCGGCTACGCATCATTGCCTTGGTGAGCCGTTACCTCA
>NZ_BOCG01000297.1 GCF_016587775.1 Lactobacillus nasalidis
GTACCGTCTAAATTAATTCAGACAAGAGTCTATGAACTACATCCAAACAAGACTATGAGAAGAGTTTTGGATGAAGCTTGTGACTATCGCCGCTATTGCTGGAATCAAGGCCTTGCCTTGTGGAACGAAATGTACAAGGCAAGACAAGCGCTTAAATCTTCTTTGGCTTCCGACCCGAAAAAGCTGACTGAAGAACAGAAAGTACTGCTTAAAGAAAAGCCTTCGCCGAGTGAACGAAGAGTTCGTA
>NZ_BOCG01000298.1 GCF_016587775.1 Lactobacillus nasalidis
GCATCAATGGCAATGGCCGCCTTGACGTCCAGATTCAAGTCCTGCTTCTGGTAGTTGGCCGTTGCAGCGGCTACCGGCTTTGCCTGCCAAGCGGCTGCGCCGGTCAGCAATAATCCACTGGCTGCCAGACTCAGCAGCATTTTTTTGATCTTCTTTAACAAAATCGATCCTCTTTTCAAAAAAATTACGAAAAAAATTAAATTAGCACTTCCATTTTACCAAATTTTTGATATTATTAAATATGTGCTGAGGCACAGGATGCCCACTTGGCGGAATTGGCAGACGCGCAGCGTTCAGGTCGCTGTTCTGGCAACAGAGTGAAGGTTCGACTCCTTTAGTGGGCATGAATGAATAGCTGGGACGTCCAGCATGGGAGTTTAGGAGCTGATTTGATCAGCTCCTTTTTTGTTGCCTAAGGACTTTTCAGCATCATCTCATTTGGATCATTTGCTGCCTTTTTGATCATAACAGATTGCCCGTAAACAGTAGCTAAGAAAGAGTTAATTTTTTCCTAGGAAAGTCTCAAAATCAGCCGCAAAGCCAAAAAAGCAGACCGCCCTTTTCGGGGTGATCTGCTTTTTTGCGTTTGATTTTTCAGTTTGCCGGCTTAGTGTGAAGCGCCTGAAGTAGTGTCTGGCGCGTTTTCCGGAGCTGAAGCACTTGAAGTTGCTTGAACCTTCAAAGCGTCAGCCTTGTCTTCTGAGTGGCCGGATGCACCTGAAGCTGCGTCGATTTCCAGACCAAACTTTTCAGCAAAGTATGAGAATGGGTGCAGAGCTTCTGCGTGGTAGTACTTCACGAATTCTGGGTCGTCCAGGGTGTTCAGTTCAGTTGAGTAAGCCATGTGCTTGGTGTACTTAACGTCGATGAAGGCTGGGCCGT
>NZ_BOCG01000299.1 GCF_016587775.1 Lactobacillus nasalidis
TGACCAATGGTGGCGGCGTCCGGTCGGGCCTGACCGTCAGCGCCGACAAGTCGATTACCTATGGGGCTGCCATGGCGGTTCAGCCTTTTGGGAACAGTCTGCAGGTATTAAGCATGACTGGCAAGCAGATCCTGGCGGCAATCAAGCAGCAGTACAAGCTGGAAGGACACTACTACCTGCTGATGAGCGGCTTGCATTACGTTTACACCAAAGATGCGGCTGGAAATGTGAAGGTGGTTAAAGTCTACGTGGGTGAAGGCAGCAAGACGGAACTCTCGCTGACCAAGACCTACCGGGTGGTTGTCAACGAATTCTTGGCCGGTGGCGGCGATCATTTCAGTCAATTTGTTTCAGGCAAAAAAGTCGGCATCTTGTCAGGAACTGATACGGAAACTTTTATCAGCTATTTGAAGCAGCAGACGGCCAGCGGCAAACAAATCGCCAGTCCGGAACTGAACCGGAAGGTGGAAATCTCGGCCGCGCAAGCTGCTGCATTGGAAAAGTAACATTTTTTGCATCGTTAAATCTTCCCAAAGCGGGAAGATTTTTTATATTGTCTTGGAACGAGTGTTCGAAAAAGCGTGCTATAATAATTATTAAAACCAGAATAAGGAGGGCGAGACCATGCGGCTGTCTGAAGTAGCCGACTATATTCTGAACAGATACGGCCTGCAGGCCAGCTATGTCGATCTGGACGGGCAGACCCTGGCTGCTGTCACGGTCCCGGGAGCAGACGAAAGTTTTGCTTTGCTGGTCAAACAGGAGGGCAGCGAGACGGTTGAGCTAAAATGCGGCTCTTTGGCCAAATTTTTTGCCAAGCAGCCGGCATTCGGACCGGGCAGCTATATGCAGGATCCGGCCTGGGTCAGCGTCGATCTTGCCAGCCCTGAATTAAACGAGCGCTTCTTTTATAAGACGCTGGACGCGGCTTACCAGAGCTCTCGCCCGCTGGAGCGGCCTGAACAGGAGATCTACCTGCTGGATCAAGACGGGGGCGACTATCAGGAAGAGGCGATCCCCAAGCGCTCTGCCCGGCCGGACTTTATCCAGGCTAGCGACTACACGCGCGAGCTGACCCAGGCCGGGGATGCGGCCAGTGCCATGATCAAGAAGATGCAGGCCAGTTATGACTATTTGGCTCGCGACCGGCGGGAGAGCAACTTTTACTACCAAGGAATGATGATGGCGGATTATGAGGACGATTTCCCGAAAAAGCTGCCGATCCGGCAGCTGCATCCGGTCTATCATGACTTAACTGTCAGTCAGCTGCGGGCATATTTTTCCTGGCGGACCAACTTCCGCCGCGGCAAGTATGA
>NZ_BOCG01000300.1 GCF_016587775.1 Lactobacillus nasalidis
GTGTAGACGTCGTCAGTGACGGTTGAAGGCTTCTTTTTTCTGGCAAAAACCATCGGCACGCCCAGGCAGTAGGCCGCCATGATGCCAGGAGCAATCCCGCTGGCTTCAGCGGTAAGGACCCGGGTGACGCCGGCATCCTTGAAGAGGCGGGCAAATTCCTCGCCCAGGGTCATCATCAATTGCGGGTCGATCTGGTGGTTGAGAAATGAGTTGACCTTCAAGACGTCGCCTGGCAGAACGACGCCGTCTTTCTTAATCCGTTCTTCTAAAAGTTCCATGTGACTCCTTTTAAAAAACAAAAACATCCGACAAACAAAAAAGCTTCTTTCGCCAAAGCTAGGCAAAAGAAGCAGCCGGCCAGGGCCGGCGTCTCCTAATACCTATAGTCCGGAGTTTACGGCTCCGGGTAGAGACTGCCGCCCGTATCGCGGCGAT
>NZ_BOCG01000301.1 GCF_016587775.1 Lactobacillus nasalidis
GGCCGGGTGAACGTACTGCCTAAGAAGCTTGATAGAATTTATAAAAAAATCAAGCACTATCAAAGGCAGCTTGCCAAAAAGCAAGTCAAAAATGGAGAAGCTGCTTGCGAAAGCAAGAACTACTTGAAGACGAAAGCCAAGCTTCAAGCTTGCTATCGCAAAGCTGGCAATATCCAAAATGACTTGATGCAGAAGTTTACGACTGAACTGGTTAATGACTACGACAAGATCGTGATCGAAAACCTGTCGGTTAAGGGCATGCTGATGAGCCACGTAGCTTCAAAGGGTGTTCACCGGTCGATGTTTGGCAAATTTAAGCAGATCTTGACCTACAAGTGCGATTGGTACGGTAAGGAACTTATTCTGGCAAATAAGCTGTACCCGTCTACTCAGCGTTGTGCGGCTTGTGGTAATGTTAAAAAAGGTGATGACAAGATCACTCTTTACGGAAACAAGAAACATGGTACTAAACACAATGAGTACGTCTGCTATAACGAAAAATGCCCGAACTATGGCATAGTCGTAGATCGGGACAAGAATGCGATGCTTAGCCTTCTAGCGCTGGTTGAGCATCCAGAGTTAAATCATGCGCTATAAATTTAAAAGAAAGGAGAGTTAATGGCTAAGGCCTTGGCCTTAGTCAT
>NZ_BOCG01000302.1 GCF_016587775.1 Lactobacillus nasalidis
AGAGACTTTGTCCTTCACCCAAACTGGTACTCAAGACTTGGTAACCAAGGAAACAACTTGGAACCCAGTTGACTCACAGAGTTTGAAGACTGTCACTAGTCCAACGATCGCTGGCCTAACCCCAGATCAAACTGAAGTTGCATCATCAGAAGTAACTCCAACTTTTGATGGTGACAAGTCATCCACGGTAACTGTCACTTACACCGCTAATAGTCAAAAGGCACGGGTAAACTACGTCGATGAAGATGGCAACAACGCCGTTATCGCAACTTCAGGCGATCTGACTGGCTCATCCAAGAGTACGATTGCTTACAGCACCGCTGACACTATCAAGCAGCTGGAAAAAGCAGGTTACGTCCTGGTATCAAGTGACTATCCAGAATCACCAGTATTTGACACTGATGACGCTGCGGACCAAGTCTACACTGTAGTGCTCAAGCACGGTACGGCAGAAGTGAGTCGTGACCAAAAGGTAACTCAAACTGTTGTCTATGAAGTTCCAGATGGCTTCGAAGCACCGGCATCAGTAGAAGAGACTTTGTCCTTCACCCAAACTGGTACTCAAGACTTGGTAACCAAGGAAACTACTTGGAACCCAGTTGACTCACAGAGTCTGAAGTCAGTTACTACTCCAGTTGTTTCAGGCTTGACTCCAGACAAGAGCGAAATTGCTTCAACTGAAGTAACTCCGACTTTCGATGGTGACAAGTCATCCACAGTAACTGTTGTTTACACCGCTAATAGTCAAAAGGCACTGGTAAACTATGTTGATGAAGATGGCAACAACGCCGTTATCGCAACTTCAGGTGATCTGACCGGTTCATCCAAGAGTACGATTGCTTACAGCACGGCTGATACTATCAAGCAGCTTGAAGAAGCAGGTTACGTCCTGGTATCAAGCGATTACCCATCAGACGCAACTTACGACACAGATGATTCAGCTGACCAAGTCTACACTGTAGTACTGAAGCACGGTACGGCAGAAGTGAGTCGGGATCAAAAGGTAGCTCAAACTGTTGTCTACGAAGTTCCAGAAGGCTTCGAAGCACCGGCATCAGTAGAAGAGACTTTGTCCTTCACCCAAACTGGTACTCAAGACTTGGTAACCAAGGAAACCACTTGGAACCCAGTTGACTCACAGAGTCTGAAGTCAGTTACTACTCCAGTTGTTTCAGGCTTGACTCCGGATAAGAGCGAGGTGCCATCATCAGAAGTAACTCCAACTTTCGATGGTGACAAGTCATCCACGGTAACTGTTGTTTACACCGCCAATGCACAAAAGGCGCTGGTAAACTACGTTGATGAAGATGGCAACAACGCCGTTGTCGCAACTTCAGGTGATCTGACTGGTTCATCCAAGAGCTCGATTGCTTACAGCACGGCTGACACTATCAAGCAGCTGGAAGAAGCAGGTTACGTCCTTGTATCAAGCGACTACCCATCAGACGCAACCTACGACACTGATGATTCAACTGATCAGGTCTACACAGTAGTACTGAAGCACGGTACGGCAGATGTGAGTCGTGACCAAAAGGTAACTCAGACTGTTGTCTACGAAGTTCCAGAAGGCTTCGAAGCACCGGCCGCAGTAGAGCAGACCTTGTCCTTCACTCAGACTGGTACTCAAGACCTGGTAACTAAGGAAACTACTTGGAATCCAGTTGACTCACAGAGCTTGAAGTCGGTTACTACTCCAATTGTTTCAGGCTTGACTCCAGATAAGAGCGAAGTTGCTTCAACTGAAGTAACTCCAACTTTCGATGGCGACAAGTCGTCCACGGTAACTGTTTCCTACACCGCTGACACTCAAAAGGCTCGGATTAACTTTATCGACCAAGACGAGGGCGGGGCAGTTATCTCAACTTCAGGTGATCTGACCGGTTCATCCAAGAGCACGATCGCTTACAGCACGGCTGACACTATCAAGCAGCTGGAAGAAGCAGGCTACGTCCTTGTATCAAGCGACTACCCATCAGACGCAACTTACGACGCTGATTCTTCAACTGACCAGGTTTACACTGTAGTACTGAAGCACCAGACTCAAGAAAGAGTAAACACTAAGGACGCTAAGCAGACGATCCACTACGTTGGTACAGACCAGCAACTGCCTGACAAGATCCAAACCGAAAAGGATGCCTTTAAGCAGGTAGTAGTAGTCGATCTGGTAACTGGCAAGGTATTGGAGGAAGGTCCATGGACTGGACAGAATACTTTTGCCTCAGAGAGCGTTCCAGTAATCAACGGCTACCACACCGATCGGACTGTCACTGGTGGTTTGACCTCAACTCCAGACCAAGCAGAAGTTGAGGCTACCGTCACTTACGTGCCAAACGGTCATGTGATCCTGGTTGATAAAAATGGTCAGCAACTGCCTGGTACCAGCTCAGACCAGTACACAACTGATCCAGAAGATCCAACCAAAGTCCAAGACATCGTGGTACCAGAAGTCAACGGTTACCAACCGCAAACTGTTAAGGTAGGGCAAACGGTAACTCCAAGTGATCCTGCAGCTGACACTTACATCGTCTACGATGTTGTCGCTCAACCGGAAGAACCGACAGTACCGTCACAACCGGAAACTCCAACAGAACCGACAGTACCGTCAACACCGGAAACACCAACAGAACCGACAGTACCGTCAACGCCGGAAACTCCAACAGAACCAACAGTACCGTCAACGCCGGAAACTCCATCCGAACCAACAGTACCGTCTAAACCAGACCAGCCAAGCGTTCCTTCTAAGCCAGCTCAGCCGGCTGAACCAAAGGCTACTGGGAAGACCGATGTACCAGCTTCTCCAGTCGCAACCAGTTCACAGACCAGCCAGCAGTCCAAGCCAAGCAAGAAGCTTGCAGCTGCAGAACTGCCGCAAACTGGCAGCAATGACAAGCAAAGCAGTGAAATGACCCTCATGGGGGCAATCATGCTGGCCCTGTCTGCCGCAACTGCCTTCATTACTGGCAAGAAGCGCAAGAAAGACTAATTTTTAGGCAAAAAGAAAATGGTGATCCTAATGGATCGCCATTTTTTTGTTACAGTTCCTTGATGAAGTAGAACTGAGAGAAATTCTTGAAGGCAGGTGAGATTTTGAAAAGCTGCTGATAGCCCATTTTTTATAAAAGTCCGGCGCCTGAAAACTGTAGGTGTTGAGAATAATCCGCTTGATCTGCTTTGCACTTGCCTCTTTCTCGACTTGCTCCAGCAGCTGCTTGCCGTATCCTTGCCCGCGATATTCCTCGGCTACACAGAGGAATTCGACTTCAACTGTGTCAAATATGGCGCTGGCAACAATACCCGCTGCTATTTCACCGTTTTCTTCTATATAATAACTGTAATCTTCCGAATCCTGCATGAAGGCGCGGTTATATTCCTGCAGCAGGTGATGAACCTTTTCGTTGATTTCAGGGTTGCTTTTCTTGATTTCCATATTCTTGCCTCCCGTGAAGCATTTTTTCTTGATTTTAGCAGAAGGGGAGACGAAAAAACAGGTCCGCTCATCTCGAGCAGGCCTGTTTTCTTAATTATTAGTATACCGGACGAGTCAAGCCGTCAGTTGCTGGGTCAGCAATGTCAAGGCTGTCACGGCTGCCGAAGCTTGGGTCAGCGACAATCTGCAGAACTACGTCCGCGATGCTCCGTCTTGAGCCGGAAACGCCGACGAACTTGTCGTGACGGTGGGTGATGGAGTACTTGACTTCTGGACGGTCGTTCAGCCATGGCAGACGCAGGGTGGTGTAGTCCAAGCCTGATTCTTCCAAAAGCTGGTCAGCCTTAACCGGTGAAGTGCCTTCCGGATCCCCGCCGAAGCAGAAGTCCCGGTTCCACTTGCCGAATTCACCAGGAACTTCATCGTACAGGCCGAGCAGGCTGGTTTCAATTACTCGGCTGATGCCGTTTTGCTTGGCGGCAGCAATGATGTTCTTAGTTGGGCGGTTGTCGCCGGCGTCGTCATGGTCAACAACAGCTGAGTAGATCATGTCGCATCCCTTGGCTGCGTCGATTACGGCTTGAGAATCGTTCAAGTCCCCGTCGATCAAAGTTACCCGGTCCGGGTAGCGGTCCTTCAAGCTTTGCAGACGGCTTGCGCGGCGCAGGAACAATACGAGTTCCACGTCAGCAAACTTGTCTTCTGTCAAAATTCTTTCTTCAACAAGACGGGCAATTTGACCATTGGCTGCCAAAATCAATAACTTCATAATAATTTTTCCTTTCTGCTTGATCTAATCAATATTCAATCGTTGCTTTAATGATAATGGGCCAAAAGCAATTTGAAAAATGCTCTTTCCGTAATTTACCATTCGTTTTGAGCATAGCGTCGGCTTGCATCTCGCGTATAGCACAATGCACCGCTTGTAATGTACAAGGCCGCCGCAATAGTTTACGCTAATGAAAATAATATGTAGAAAGAAGTGACTTTATCAATGAAAACATGGTTGATTACTGGGGCATCGACTGGCCTGGGCCGGGGAATCGCGGAAGCCGTCCTGCAGGCAGGTGACCAGGCGGTCGTTACTTCAAGAAAAGCCAGCCGGGTGGCTGACTTTGAAGACCGTTACCCAGACCGCGCTCTGGCCTGCAGCCTTGAAGTAACTGACCCGCGGCAGCGCCGCGAGGTGGTTTCTAAAGCGCTGGAACGGTTCGGCAAGATCGACGTCTTAGTCAACAATGCTGGCCGGGGCCACTTTGGCTCAGTAGAAAGCAGCAGCGAGCAGGACATCCGTGACCTGTTTGAGATCAATTTCTTTGGCCAGGTCGGCATGATCCGGCAGGTTTTGCCGGCAATGCGTGAGGCAGGCAGCGGCTTGATCATCAATGTTTCCTCGATGGGCGTCATGTTTGAAAACTCAACGGGGAATTCCTATTATGTGGCCAGCAAGCTGGCCCTGGAGGGCGTCAGTGAAGTGCTGGCCAATGAAGTCAAGCCTTTGGGCATTGACGCGATGATCGTTGAGCCAGGGGCTTTTAGAACTGAATTCCGGGTCGCTGCCACTGGCGACTTGGAACATGAGAATCCGGCTTATGCCAAGACAGCCAAGGCCAGCCGGGAATTCCTGCGCGAGCACCCGCACGATCAGCCAGGCGACCCGGCCAAGGCAGGGCAGGCAATCTACCAGGCAAGCCAGCTAGCTGACCTGCCAAAGGTGCTGATTCTCGGCAAGGGCATGATTGAGCTTGCCCAGAAAAAGCTGGCCGACCGGTCCGCGGAAATCGCCAAATGGCAGCAACTGGCTGAAAGCACCGACTTTTAGGCTAATATTCCGGATGGTATTTGGCCATGACCTTCTTTTCAGTGCCGTCTTTGACGGCCAAAGTGTAATACTCGCACTTTTGATCAATAGTCTCATCGGTGCTTTCAGCCAGTTGCTGCCATAGTGTCTGCTCAAGCAGCGCGATCTGTTGCAAAACAGCTTCGCGCTGCTTTTTAAACATCTCCAAACGCTGAGGCAGGGTGGAGTCGCCTTCCACGCACCAGGTCATGAAGGTGCGGATGTCGGTAATGGACATGCCGGAATTTTTCAGGCATTCGATGATCCTAACCGCGTCGATGTTGCGCTGGTCAAATTCGCGCACCCCCTGGTCCGTCCGCCGCAAGCCCGGAATGAGGCCCTGGTTGTCATAATAGCGCAGGGTGGAAACCGGCAGCTGGCACAATTTTGAAACTTCAGTGATTGACAAAGTGTTTGCTTTTTCTTTTAAGGCTGGCATAAAAAATTCCTTTCAGATTTTTTTGAAAAAAAGACTTGCGCTAAAGTTAACTTTAGCCTGTATAATCATTATAACATCAATAAGCAAGCAGACACAGAAAGGAAAATTGCAACATGAACACTTTAGCAAACGACAGCAGAGTATTTAAGATCGACCCGTCCATCAGCGTGCAAAGCGTCCGCTTCCGCAACCGTTTTGGCATCGTTCTGGCTGGCCACCTGTACCTGCCAAAGAACTTTGACGACAAGCAGGCCTACCCGGCAATCGTGATCAGCGGTCCCTTTGGCGCAGTCAAGGAACAGTCAAGCGGTTTGTACGCTCAGACTCTGGCGCAGCGCGGTTTCGTGACTCTGGCCTTTGATCAGTCATTTACCGGTGAAAGCAGCGGCGAGGTGCGCAATGTTGCTTCTCCAGACGTCTTCACCGAAGACTTCAGCGCGGCAGTCGACTTTGTCGGCCTGCAAAAATTTGTTGACCGGGAACGCATCGGGGCCATCGGCATCTGCGGCCTGGGCAGTCATGTCTTGACGGCAGCGTCAATCGACAAGCGGATCAAGGCCGTAGCCACTTCAGTAATGTATGACATGTCATCCTCAATCTGGGACGGCGTTGGCAAGACCATGACCGATGAGAACCGGGAAAGCCTGAAGGACTACCTGGCCCGCCGCCGCTGGATCGACGCAGAAAACGGCACTTTTGCTGCCGGCGCTCACGAAGTAATGTTTGACCAGAATGGGGAAGTCATTTACATGGACAACCTCTTCCCGGACAAGCTGCCGGAAAACCCGAACCCGGTGCTGAAGGCCTTCTTTGACTACTACCGCGGCCGGGCTTACCACCCGCGGTCCATCAACTCAACCGGGGCCTGGACGTCAACGACACCTTGGTCATACTTCAACTTCAAGCTGGAGCAGTACATTGACCAGATTTCCCCGCGCCCGAGCCTGATCGTCACTGGCGAAAACGCGCACTCACGCTACTTCGCTGAAGAAGCTTACGAGAAGCTGAAGGATCCTAAGGAAATCGTGATCGTGCCAAACGCTGACCACGTTGACCTCTACGACCAGATGGACAAGATTCCGTTTGACAAGTTTGACGAATTTTTCAAGGAAAACCTTTAAAGACCATTTTTGGCAAAAAAAGCTGGAAAGGAGCGACAGGATGTCTGTTAAAGATAAAGTAATCATCATTACCGGCGCCTCCAGCGGGATTGGCCTGGCCACCGCGGAGCTTCTGGCAAAAGACGGCGCCAAGCTGGCCCTGGCTGCCCGGCACGTTGACAAGTTGGCCGAATTTGAAAAGTATGGCGACCAGGTGCTGGTCAAGCAGACTGACGTTGCAGAGGCTGACCAGGTTCAAGAATTGGTTGACCAGACCGTGGCCAAGTTCGGCCGGGTGGATGTGATCTTCAACAATGCCGGAATCATGCCCGTCAGCTACTTAAGCGAACGCCGAATCAACGACTGGCAGCAGATCATGCAGACCAATGTCATGGGCGTGTTGAACGGGATTGCGGCAGTTCTTCCATACATGGAGGAGCAAAACAGCGGCCACATCATCACGACCGGTTCGACTGCAGCCTACAAAGTATTCCCAAAGTTCGCCGTCTACAGCGCCAGCAAGTTTGCCGTCCGGGCCTTGATGGAAGGGCTGCGCTTTGAAGAGCGGGAGCACAACATCAAGTCCACTCTGATCAGTCCGGGAACTACGGTGACCAACCTGGTCAATACCATTCCGGGCGAGGCCGACCGGGAAGACGAGCGCCGGGTGCAGCAGTCTGCCTCCCTGACGGCAGAAGAAGTGGCTGAGGTGGTCAAGCAGGTGATTGACACGCCTGACAACCTGGCCGTAAGCGAGATTCACGTGCGGCCCGTCAAGCAGCTGGCCTAGCCTTTTTGAGCCGCAAGACTCACATGCACATTAAACAAGTTACTAAAAGAGCCTGATTTCCGTTAATGGAAGTCAGACTCTTTTAGCTTGAAAAAATTACTCTTGGCCGGGTTTATAGTTTTGGCACAGGAACTCGTCGGCATGCGGCAATTTGTCGTGCTTCATCAGCTCTTTTTCCGTGCCGGCCTCTATCGCGCTCTTGTAGTAGGCACACTTGTGGTTGATCACGTCCAGGGTCTTCTGCAGGTCGGCAATCTGCTCTTCAACGGCTTCCTTGCGCTTGAGGAAGAGATCGTAGCGCTCTTGCAGGGTGGAGTCGCCCTCCTGGGCCCACTTGGAGAACTGTTTGATGTCCTTGATCGGCATGCCGGTGCTTTTCAGACAATCGACGATCTGCAGCATGGTCAGGTCGGATTCGTTGAAGACCCGGTAGCCGGATTCGCGCCTCTCCAGGTAGGGGAGCAGGCCTTCTTTGTCATAATAGCGCAGGGTCGTTGACGGGATCCCTGTCATTTTAGAAACTTCTTTAATCGTGTATCCCATAAGAAAAAATCTCCTAAAAAGTTTGACTTTAGAGTTAACTCCAATGTTATATTCTATTCAGTAGAAATGCAAGAGATATAATCAATTTTTCAGGAGGTAAAACAGATGAGCAAAGTTATCGTAATTACGGGCGCGTCCAGCGGGATCGGCGAAGCCAGCGCGAAGGTCCTGGCCGAGCAAGGGAACAAGGTCGTGCTTGCTGCCCGCCGGGAAGACCGGCTGAAAAAGCTGGCAGACGAGATCAAGGCAGCTGGCGGTGAAGCCATTTACGTGCTGACTGACGTTGCAAAGATGGACGAGGTTCTGGCCCTGGGCAGCAAGGCAGTCGCTACTTACGGCAGAATCGACGTCTGGATCAACTGTGCCGGTTTGATGCCTTTGTCTGAGCTGGCCAAGGGCAAACCGACGAATGGGAGGCAACGATTGACGTCAACCTTAAGGGGACCCTGTACGGCATTCACGCGGCCTTGCCAGTTATGAGAAAGCAGCAGTTAGGCCAGATTATCAATATTGGCTCTGTTTCCTCCCACATTCCGACTCCGGCAGGCGGTGTGTACGCGGCAACCAAGTTTGGCGTCAGAGCCTTGTCGGAATCTCTGCGCCAGGAGGAAGCAGCCGCTGGCAGCAACATCCGCGTGACGCTGATTGCTCCGGGGGCGGTTGACACTGAATTACCGCAGCACGTCACCGATCCAGAGCAGCGCAAAGGGATGGAAGCCTTTTACGCAAGCACGGCTATTCCAGCAAAATCGGTTGCTGACTCAATTGCCTTTGCGGTCAATATGCCGGAGCACACGGCAATCAACGAAATCCTGCTTCGCCCGACGGCCCAGGTTCTGTAAAAATTAATTCAGTTGTTGGACTGAATTGCATGAACATCAAACAGTTACTGAAAAAAGGCCTGCTTTTGAGGAAAAAAAAAGCCGTCCCCCTTAACTTTTTAACTTTGCACAGTTAGGGACGTCTTTTTGTTCTGAAACTGTCACTGCCTTTGAAGCGGGCCAGTACAGAGAGTCTTGTTGCAGCAAGGCTCTCTTTCCTTTGCCAATTATAACACATTTGACTTGGAAATTAGGCTGATGAAGAGCAATTTGTGTATCCATTCCAATATTCGCCTTTTTTTACTGATGGTCCAAGCACATTCCCAAGAAAACAGTTACGCAATCTTTTCTGCCTGCTTTTGCATGAGCCGGCAGAAGGAAAGCACCAGCGGATCGCTTTCGTCCTTGCGGCAAACCAGGCCATATTCAAGCGGGGCAGGGTAATTCAGCTTGACTGCCTTGATCTCGCTTGGCTTCTCGATAGCCACGAAGCTTGGCATTACAGTAACTCCCAGTCCTGCCTTGACCATCAGATTGACGATCTCGACATCGTTGACATAGCTGATGTCCAAGTCCTTGACGCTCTTGCGAATCGTTTCTTGCAGTTTAAATTGCTCTGGCGGGCACCAGTTGTTGTCCATCAGCAGGATTTTTTGCCCGGCCAAATCGTTCAGGTTGAGTTCGCTTTTGTCCTTTAAAGGATGATCAGCCGGCAGCAAGGCCATGAAATGTCCGGTAAACAGCTGCCAGAATCTGACGTCTGCCAGATCGGCCACGTCGTCGTGCGTCGTGAAAATCACATCGCTGTCGTGGTTGAGCAGGTGGTGCTTGAGCAGATTGTGGTCGAAGCCTTCCAGAAAAAATTTGCAGTCCGGCCGCGCTGCTTGAAAAGCCCGGATCATCCCCGGCAAAACTGCTTGCTCCAGCGGGGTGTCCGTAATGCCGATGGTTAGATTGCTCTGCAGGCGGTTGAAAGAATTTCTGGTCCGCTGCAGGGCTTTGTTGTAGCTGTTGACCAGGCTCTTGCTGTCCTCATAAAACAATTTCCCGTTTTTGGTCAACTGGACTTCCCGCCGGCTGCGGTAGAAAAGGGTGACGCCAATTTCATCCTCCAAGCGCTGGATGATGCGGCTGACTGCGGGTTGTGAGATGTGCAGGTTTTCGGCAGTTTTTGAATAGTTGAGGCTTTCTGCCAGATTAATAAAAACGTTCAGATGATTCAAGTCCATATTTTTCCCCTTATGCAGGAGCGGTATAACTCATGCTAAATTAGTCTTTCTCAAATCAATTATGCCATGATAAATTAGTAAGTGAAAGCGGTATAGCTGATGAAAAGGAGAAAAATAATGACTAAGATCTATGACAATGTTGATCAATTAGATGTTAATGCATCTGCTGCATATACGGTCAAAACTGACGTCCTGGTTGTGGGCGCGGGGAACGCGGGTATGGAAGCTGCTGCAGCGGCCAGAGAAGCTGGGGCACAGACGATCCTGATTGAAAAAGAAAAGACCATCAACCTCATGCGGGTTGGTTTGGCCAGCATCGGTTCACGGGCGCAAAAGGCAGCCGGCGTGACCATCGATAAGCAGGAACTGGTAGAAAGCCTGGCAGCTTTTGCTCAGCACAACGTGGACCAGCGCCTTTTGGAAACTTGGGCAGACAACAGCGGGGCAACCCTGGACTGGCTGGAAGACAAGATCCTGAAGCCTCACGGCGCCCACCTCAGAGCTGAAGCCGACGCCATGGTGACCAATAAGGCCTACCAAGCTTTCCCGACTGAAAATGATCCGACTTTTGATGACCAGACCTTTACTTCCTATGGCGACTGGTTCCTGCAGTACCAAGAAGAGCACGGGGTCGACCTGCGCTTTGAAAACAGCCTGGTCAAGCTGCTCAAGGAGGACGGCCGCGTAACCGGGGCTTTGGTCAAGGATCTGGCCAAAAATGAGTACTACCAGATTCTGGCAGAAAAAGGGGTTATTTTGACTACTGGCGGATATTCTGCCAACACTGACCTGCTGAAGGAATGGAATCCTCTGGCCTTGAAGAAGAACGTCTACAACGACTCACCGCGTTCCAACGGGGCCGGGATCACTACTGCCTTGAATGTCGGCGCCATCCGCGACGAAGAACCAGCAGAAACGATTTTTGACCGTGGCTTGGTCCCAGTCGGCAAAAAGACGGAAGACATGTACTACCAAACCGCAACTTACGACCACTGGCTCTGGATCGGTTCTTATCCTTTCCTCAAGGTCAACCTGCGCGGGGAACGCTTTGCCAACGAGTCAGTTCCATACCAGTTCATCGTTAATGCCGCTGCCAAAGAGCCAGGCTACCTGTATGCCATGATCTGGGATGACGATTACGCTGACACTTTGGAAAAAGTCCACATGCTGGGCTGCGCACGTTTTGGTTTCCCAGGCTACATGAAGGACAAGGAAGCGTTCATCGCTGACACTAACCAGCATGTCAAGGATGGCTTGGTCGTTAAGGCTGATACTCTGGAAGAACTGGCGGACAAACTGGGCTTGCCGGCTGACAAGCTGAAAGAGGCAGTTGCCAACAATAACCAAGCCGTGATTGACCACCAGGACAAGGAATTTGGCAAGGAAGCTTACCGGATTACGCCAATCAAGAAGAAGCCTTACTACGGCTGTATTCTGGGTGGCCGCATCCTCTGCACTTTTGACGGACTCAGAATCAATACTAAGATGGAAGTACTGGACGAAAACCATGATCCGATTCCTGGCCTGTACGCGGCTGGCAACGACGCCGGTGGCTTCTTCTGGGGCAGCTACAATGACCGGGTTCCGGGCTTGGCTGCCAGTCACGCGCACACCTTTGGCCGCCTG